>NZ_JACGBA010000005.1:0-116419 GCF_020137685.1 Campylobacter sp. RM9331 | reverse complement strand
AGGATTTGCAGGATTTAGAGTAATTCTTGCTTTTAAATCTCCGCTTTCAATTGCTGCTGCTGTTTGAACGCTTTGTTCTACTGCTTCTTCATCTTTTAATAAAGATAATTTAGTTTTTTCTATATTATCATTGATTGCTTTTGCCATAGAGCCAAATTCGTCTTTAGAAGTGATTGCGATTTTGTTAGCATCATTTTTTTCATAATTTAAAAATTCAAAAAATTCAGTTAAACCATTTTGCATAGCAATCATAGGATTTAAAGATTTTTTGATTAAATAGTATAAAATTCCTATAACTACAATAATAAATATTATAAACTCATAAATTGAATTCATCATACTATTGTGAATAGTATCATCAATATTTGCCTTTGGCATAATTGAGCAAACATCATATCCTGTTAATTTATCTTCTAAACAATAAGCTATATATTCTTTATCGTTTTTATTAAATATAAAATTACCACTATTATCATTTTTATAATAATTTTGTAATTTACTTACAAATTCTTTTTTCCATTCAGGATTTCCTAAATCATCTTTATTAGAACTTGAAATAATCTCATCATTTTTATCTAAAATTATAGTGCTAGAATTTTTTAAAGAATTTGCTCTAGTAATCTCATCGCTAAAATCATCAATTAAAATATTACCACCAACAACAGCTACTATTTTATTATCAATTACTACAGGTGCAAAAATAGTTGTAGCTGATTTTTTACTTGAAACATCTTGATATACTGAAGATAAATTTGCTTGTTTTAATTCTAAAGCTTCTTTATACCAAGCTCTAGTTCTACCATCAAAATTAGGGATTAATCTAAAAGTTAAATCAGATTCAGCCTTATAAACATCGCCATTTGTTAAACCTACAAATAAACCTTTAAAATCTAAAATCTTATTATCATCTTCTATTATTTGCTTAATAAAATTTGGGCTTACATCTTTTGCTTCTTCAAATTTTTTAGCAATTTTTTTAATATTATTTAATTTTACATCTATATAAGAATTTATATACAAATTCTTTAAAGTTATATCATTTCTATTTAATTCATTGTAATTTGAATTAATAATAGTTTTAACTCTATTTAATTCGTATGAAGTTAAAATTACTGATGCAATTATTAAAACTGCGGTAAGATATATGGAAATTTTTTGTGATAGTTTCATTTAAATCCTTTTTTGTAATAATTTAAAAAGGCGTAGTATAAATAAACAAAGTTAAATAAAACTTAAGTAATAATAATTATTAATTAAAAATATTAACTAAAAGAATACAATTTTAATCCTATTTTAAACAAGAATTTAAAATAGGACTTTATATTTATTTATCAATATTTTTTAAAGCCATTACGAATTGAATTCTATTTTTAACCCCTACTTTTTGATAAATAGTTGAAGTTATAGCCTTTATAGTTCTTTCACTAAGCTGCAAAATATTAGCAATTTGTGCGTTGTTTAATCCATCTTTTATATAATTTGCAACTACTTTTTCTCTATCAGTTAATAATTCATATAAATCATTATTATCTTGTTTATAGCTTTGATTAATAAGACTTATCATATTACTAATAATATCAGGCAATAACCATATACCGCCATTACTAATACAATTAATTGCATCTATAAAGTGAATTTTTTGCATTCTTGCGTTTGCATACCCTTTAGCATTGCCATTTAAAAACGCTTGAGATTCTATAAAATTTGGATTTTTTGATATAGCTAGGCATTTAAAATTATATTTTGATAATTCTTTTATACTATCAATATTATCGCAAATTATAACATTAGCATCTTTGTATTTAGCTATTATTACATCTAAATAATTTGTTGAATATACATTAAAATCATTCAATATTTCTTCTAAATAAGTTCTTAGCTCTTTATCTTCTACATTTATAATTATTTGCATTATCTTTCCCTTAAAGCATTTTGTTTGGTTTTAAATATTGGTTTTAATAAATAATCTAATATAGTCTTTTTACCAGTAACAATATCAGCATTTACTATCATACCCACTTTGATATTTAGTGGGTGCTCATCTGTTCCTAGATGATTTTTTTCTGTTACGATTTTTACTAAATAAAAACTCTCTCCTTTATCATTGGTTTCTGTATCGGCACTAATTTGCATAACTTGTCCTTCAAGTCCACCATAAATACTAAAATCATAAGCACTTACCTTAATAATAGCTCTTAAACCTTCTCTTAAAAATGCCACATCAGCAGGTTTAACCTTAACTTCAGCAATCAATCTATCATCAAGTGGAACTATTTCAGCTATATTTTCACCTGGCTTGATTACTCCTGAAACAGTATGAACATTAAGCTTTGAAACTATACCATTTACAGGGCTTTTTACTAAGGTTCTATCAACCCTATCATCAAGACCTATTTGACTTTTATTAATTCTAGCAATTTCAGCATTTGTTTCATTTAGTTCTTTTTTAGAATCATTAATAAAACCTAATCTTATTTCATTTAATGTAGCTTCTAATTTAGGTAGCGATAATCTTGCTTGAGATAATTCTCCCCTAATATCATTTAATTGTCTGCTAATTTGTAAATATTCAACTTCACTTACACTACCTTTTTTATAAAGACTATAAGTCAAATCATTTTGTTTAGATACTAAATTATAACTCGTGCTTAGATGGTTGATTTTTGATTTTAGTTCCTTTATTTCGCTTTCTTTTTGAGAAATTTTTTCTTTTAATTGCTCTATATTACTCTCATATAAACTTTGTTCGTTTTTTAAAGTCTGTGGGAAAATTTTATTTACTTCATCTTCGCTTAAAATACTAATATCAAATTCTTTACTATTTGCTTGAGCAAAAAGCCTAATTTTTTTAGCCAAAAGCTCACTAATTTTTACTTCACTCTCGCCTAAAGAACTCTCAAAACTTTTATTATCAATCTTAAGTAATACTTGACCTTTTTTTACAACATCACCTTCTCTTACTAATAATTCTTGAACTATACCACCTTCTAGGTTTTGAACTACTTGGTTTTGACCACTAGGCACTACCTTGCCCTGCCCCCTTGTAATCTCATCAATCTCTGCTACACTCATCCAAGCAATCAAACCAATTACACAAGTAATAATTATATAAAGCATAGTTTTTGTTTTTTGAGAGCTTTTTGATAATACAGCTTGTGATAAGCTATTCATAAAATCTAAATCATCTTTTGTATAGTTTTTCATTTACTAGCTCCTAACTTTGCTAAAACTTCTTCTTTACTTCCATCTAAAACTACCTTAGCATTATCAATTACAATTATTCTATCAACTAGATTAAGAAGTGATTGTTTATGAGTAATTACTATTAATGTTTTATCTTTGCAAGCTTCTTTTAAATTATTTATAACTTTTACTTCTGTTTGAGTATCTATTTGATTTGTTGGCTCATCTAATAGCATAATAGGTGTATTTGTTATAAACGCTCTTGATATTGCAATAGCTTGTCTTTGACCCCCACTTATACCTTCTCCACGCTCATAAACAGGCATATCAAATCCAAGTGGGTGAGAATTTACAAATTCACTAACACAAGAAATATTTGCAGCTTTTATAATTTCTTCATCACTTGCATAAGGTGCTTTATAAACTATATTTTCTCTTAAAGTGCCTTTAAATAGCATAATATCTTGAGAAACATAGCCAATATGTTCTCTTAAATCCACGGGGTCAATTTGCTCAATATCAATACCATCTACATGAATACTGCCTTTACTTGGCTCATAAAGTCCCATAATTAATTTTTCTATAGTTGTTTTTCCACTACCATTTTTACCAATAATTGCAACTTTTTCTCCAGCATTAATCTTAAAACTAACATCACTTAAAGATTCTTTTTTAGCTTCTGGATAAGCAAATGAAACATTTTTAAATTCAATACCACCTAAGAAATTATTTCTTCTTACGAATTTTTTGCCATTTTCACGCTCTACTGGCATATTCATAATATCATTAAGGCTCTTATAAGCTGTTTTAGTCTGCTCGTAATTTGATATAAGAGAAGCTACCTGACCCATAGGAGATATTGCACGAGAACTTAAAATCACACTAGCAACAAGACCACCCATACTAAGCTCCATATCCTTAATCATATAAACACCTAATACAACAATAGCAATAGTGTTAAATTGAACTAAAAACCCTGTAACCATAGGAATAGAACTAGATAATAATTTATTTTTTATACTTTTATTAGCAATTTCTCCTGTTGCTTCTTCATATATCCATTGAGAAGAAGATGCTGCACCTAAAGTCTTAATTGTCTCAAGTGTATTTAAGCTCTCAATTAAAACACCATTTTTAAATGCACTTGCTTGATATGTGCTTTCTATTGAAGTTTGTAAAGGTTTTCTAATACTAAATGTATAAATTAAAATAAGTATCATAACAATAACAGGAACTACTACTAAATGCCCTGCTAGAAAATAAATTGTTGCTAAAAATATTATACAAAATGGCAAATCCACAATAGCAGCAATACTAGCATTTGCAAAAAAACTTTTAAGCGTATCAAATTCTTTTAGATTTTGTGCAAAAGAACCAACACTAGCAGGTCTAGAACTTAATTTAATATCCAACACTCTTTCATAAATTAATGAGCTCATAATAATATCGCTCTTTTTTGAAGCTGTTTCTAAAAAATAAGCTCTAACTAATTTAATAATCATATCAATTGTATAAACAACAAATACTCCTAAAGCTAAAACCCATAAAGTCTCAATTGCATTATTAGGCACAACCCTATCATAAACATTCATTGTAAAAAGCGGACCTGCTAAAACAAATAAGTTTATAATAAATGAAGCTAGTAAAACATCTACATAAATTGATTTTGATTTTTTAAGCGTATCCCAAAACCAATGCTCATTAGGGTTATTTTTAAGATTATTTATTTCATTTTTAATAACAAATTCTCTTTTTAAATAAAAAGCATAGCCTAAATATTCTTCTTCAATTTCTGCTTTGCTAACCAATGTAGCTGCACCATCAAATCCTGGAAAAATAATACTTAATTTATCATTATCTTGAAAACTTTGTAAAATACATGCTTTTTGGTCTTTTAGCATTAAAATACAAGGCAATACTAAATTAGGAATATCTTTTAAATCTTTTTTCACTAATGTGCTAGCAAAACCAGCTCTTTTTGCAGCTCTACTAAAAAGAGATTTTTTATTATTTTTTGAAAATAGCTCTATACCGCCTAAATTTTTATCATAAGGCAACCCAGCTGTAAGTGCTTCAGCACTATAAGGATTGTTATAAAGCTTAGTAAGAATAACTAGACAATCTAGCAATTCATCTGTTTTTGTATTTATCATATTTCTTCCTTAACTTTACTTGTGTAATTTCCTTGAACTAAATTAATATTTAATTCTTTTATTTTGTTGTAAGTTTCTTCATCTTCTATACCTATTGCAATTATTTTTATTCCTTTTGAATTTAAGATAATTTCTAAAGCATTTTTAGCCCCGCTAGCATTAACATCTTCTAATAAATCAAGCAATGTTCTTGCCTGAACTTTAATATAAGAAATATTTAATTCATTTAAAATACTTAAGTTTTCTTTGTTTAAAGTAAAATGGTCAAGCCCTAAAGCTATATCATAAGTCTTAGCAAATCTTGAAAACTCAATAAGATTTCTAATATTTAATTCCTTACTCATAGCAAGTTCTAAATAAACTTTTTCATTTTTTCTAGTTTTGAATATTTTTTCTAATTTTTGATAATTTTCTGCTTTTATTAAATCATTTGAAATATTTACAGAAATTCCTGATTTAAATTCTTCACTTAAAGCCTTGCTTAATACATAAATATCTAATTCTTTTGATAAATTAAGCTCATTTACAATAGGCATAAAATAAGAAGCATTTTTTAATTCATTTTTATATTTTAATCTCAAATACAATTCTTTATGATATACATTATTATCAGTATCTAAAACTTCTTGGCTAGCAAAACAAAAATCATTATTATTCATAGCGTTATAAATAAATGTTCTAAATTGCTCTTTACCTAAGATAATATTATCAGAATTATTTGATTTGTTTAAAGAATAATTAGTCTTATTTTTAATTAACAATAAGTCTAGTTCAGCAAGAATTTCATTTAGCTTTTTTCCTTCATAAGAACTTAAAGAACTGCTTATTAAAAACTCACTATCATCAAGTCCAAATTCTTTAAATAAATCTTTTATTTTATTTAGATAATTTACGCAGTTTTCTTCAAAACCTAAAGAATTCTCACCTAAAACAGCAAAATCATTTTCATTAATTGAAAACACACATTCACTATCAAAAACCTTATCATTATCTCTTAAAATATCTGATAATCTTCCTAAAAATTCCATAGATTTATTAAAACCTAAAATCTTTTTTAGATTATAAGTTTCTTTAATGCTTAATAAAAAGCAATATCCATTTGAATATTCTTCCCTACTTTTAATTGATTCAAATTTATTTATAAAATATCTTCTATTAAATAGCTTAGTTCTTTCATCTTTATAAAGCAAATCATTGTATTTATCTAGCGTTTCGCTCTCTTTATCAAATATATCTTTAACCTTACCTACCATTGAGTTCATTGCCATTACCATTTTTCTAACTTCTTGGGTAAATGGTAATTTATTTTGTATTATAAACTCGTGTTCAAGTATAGCTTCTGCTTGTTTTCTAACCTTATTTAGTGGTGCTAAAATTGCTTTTAGTGAAAAATAAATTAAAATCATAGAAACTATAAAAATAATCACTAAATTAATAAACAATTCTTTAAGGGTTGTATAAAGTTGCTCGTAAGCAAATGCAGGGCTAATTTGCACATAAATAGTGCCTATTTTATTCCATTGTCTAATCTCAAAACTCTCAACAGGAGTGCTAATATTTACAAGTTTTACAAATAAATCACTAACTCCATAAAATACTTTTTCTTTACTTTTATCATAAACTATCTCATCATTTGCGTCAGTGAATTTAATTTCTTGATAATATCCACTATCAAAAATAGCATTAATCATAAGCTCAACGCTATCTTTATCAACATTATCTAAAGTAGCAATTGATAATCCTAGTGAAGTTGCTGTATGCTTTGCATTTGCACTTAATTGCTCGTTTATAAAATCATTTGTAGTTTGATAGTTTTTAACACCAACAATAGCTATTATAATTAATATAAAAACTATAGCACCTAATAAAATTTGCTTAAATAAAGTCATAAATCACCCTTTTTTAAATTCTCTAAATAACTAGACCAATCTTTTGTATATTTTGAAGATTTTGCCGATAATTTACCGCTTGATGCTTGTTGTGCTAAAAATAAGTCTTTAGCATTAAACGATAACACAGGCTTTAAATCAACTCTTTTGTTTGCTCTTTTAATTGAATTTGTATTACTATCTAAAATAAAAGGAATATCGTTAGGTTTTTCATAATATGCTAAAACCATATGAGAAATCCATTTGCCATTTAAATTAGCATATACGTATGTAAAAAATAATTTTTCTTCACTAACTCCTAAATCAAGTAAAGTAAGATATTTTGCGATTACGAAATCTTCGCAATCTCCAAAACCCTTTCCAAGCGATTCAAATCTATTAGCCCAATAATCAGTCTTACCCCAAGTTATCATATCATCTTGCCATTTTATAATACTTGGGTCATTAAAAAATTCATTAACTTTTACTAATTTATTTGCATCATTTGTATTTTGTATATCTTGCATTAACTTATCTAGTTTTTCAAGTCTTTTAACACTAACTTGTCCGTAAGTCTTCTCCATTCTAACATAAGTTTGTGGCTTAATAAATGAAGAACTAGATAAACCAATACTAATAAAAAGAGTGAATAAAATCACTCTTTTAAAAATTCTACTATACATCAATTACTTAATATCAGAAATTGAACAAGCTTTATTAATGTATTGTTTTGCATAACCATTAACAAAACCTTCAGAAATTACACCCATATTATCAAGCATTTTGTATTGGGTTAATAAAATATTGCTCTTTGTATTAATTAATTCTTTAGCAGCTGAAAAATATTCGCTTTGAGCATCTAATACATTGATTAAATCTCTTTTACCAATTTTAAATTCATCTTCATAAGTTAAAAGTGTAGATTTAGCGTATTCAACATAATCATTTAAATAATTTAATTTATCATTACTAATTTTATATGAATTAAATGCGTATGAATTGCTTTCTTCTAATTCTCTTAAAGTAGCATTATAATCCATTTGACTTGCTAATGCTCCGATTTTACTTTTTTCAACATTTAGCTTATCTTGACCTTTATTAAATAGGTTGTATGAAAATCTTAAATAAGCACCTGCTGAAGTATCTTTAGTATCTGCTTGTAAATCTCTAAAGATTTTATCTTTTGCATAGTTTGCACTTAATTCTAAGTCTAATTTAGGTAAATAATTTCCTTTTTTAACCTTTGTTTCATATTCAAGCACATTGATATTTTCAGCTTGAATTCTCACACTTGGATTACATTTTTTACTAATTTCATTTAAGCCTTCAACTGAACTAGGAATTGCATAAGTAAATTCTGGCATTACAAGAGAATTAATATCTACATTTTTACCAAATAATCTTGTAAATCTTGATTCAGCATCTTTAAAATCGTTTTCTGCTGATAATAAGTTATTTTTAGCAAGTGCTAAACGGCTTCCTGCTTGTCTTTCTTCACTAGCTCTTGCAAAACCTGAACTTGTTCTATCTTTGATTAGAGCATAAATATCTTCGTGAGCTTTTACATTTTTTTGTGCTATTTCAAGTAATAGTTTAGTTTTTATCATATCTAAATATGCTTTAGTGCTATCATATACGATTTCATTTGAATTTTGAATTACTTTATAAGCTGTAGAATTTGTAATATGGCTTTGTTGAGCCTTGCCATTCATATCTTTTCCACCATTAAATAAGTTTTCTGTTAAAACTATTGAAGCATCGTGAGTTGTGCCTGTTCCTTTTTGTTCAGGGTTTACATTAACTTTATGCTTTTTATTAACATATCCACCATTTGCATATACATTTAACATTGGATAATATTCAGCACTTGCTATATCTAAGTCTTTTAAAGATTTTAAATATTCTTGTTTATAAGTATTTACACTTGGGTTTGTATCAAGAACACTAGCAATCATTTTATTTAAAGTAATTGAATTAGCGTCTTCAACATTGTTAAATGCAGGAATATTTAAACCATTATCATTTTTTTCATCTAAACTATCTAACATACTTGAAACAGATGAATTATTATCTACAACAGCTGGTTCGCTAGTTAATTCGTCATTGTTTAAATTAGTATCTACTTCGCTATCAACCTTAGCAAATTTAGGTTCATTTGGTTTTCTAGTCGTAAAATAAGCGTCTTTATAGATAGAATTTGAGCGAAGATAGTTTCTAATCTCTGTTACTTTTGATTTAGACATATCAGCAGTTTCAACAACTACGGTGTGATATGTGCTATTATTTGCACTTTGTGGGTCACTAGCTCTTGCTTTTACCACCAATTCATTAGCGTATTTGCTACTATTAACAACTTTTTCAATATTTGATTTTATTTTGTTTAATGTAGCATAATCGTCTTTTTTAAAGCTGGCTATGAATATATTATATTCAGCTGCGTGCAAGCAACTAGCCGCAATAATAGATGTGATTAATGTTTTTTTCATCATTGTTCCTTAAGTTTAAAAATAAATTAAAGGTATTACTTTAATTAATTAAACTTAATATTTCCATAGATTTTTTACTTTTTTTTATAAAAAATTTTAATCTTATATAATTTTTAAGTAATTATTAAAAAATTATTTTATTTTTATAAAATTTAAAAATATTATTAATGATAAAACATCAGCACTTCCACCAAAACTAATATTTTTACTTGAGTATAAATTGTTTAATTTATTAATAATTTTTATTATTTTACTATCATCATATTTACTAAGTTTTAAGCAAGTATTTTTTACTTGTAAATAATTATCATAATTATAATTTAATCTTTTTATTAAACTCGTATCATCTATTAAATATACGATATAAAATAAAGTCTTTAACAAACTTATATCATTTTTAATCTTAAATGCTTGATAGAATTTAAAAGCCTTAAAAGTATTTATAAATCCTTTTTCAACCTCATCTCTTATCCCCTTAATCCCAAATCTTTGAAAGCAAATCCCACCGATTGAATTAAGATTATTATTTAATTCATTTTGACATAGATTTACACATAAATCTTTTGTAATTTTTGAGATATTTTCAAGCGATAATTCATCTTCACTTTTGCTACAAGCAAAAATCATAATCGCAAACAAAAACAAAGCACCTTTATGAGTATTTATATTATTTGTGGCATTAAACATAGATTTTTCTGCTATTTGACCTATTTTTTTAAGCCTAATAAAATCATTTCTTTTTGATAATTTTGCTAAGGTATAAAAGCTATCAAAATATTCTCTTAATTCACTTACGCTATCTAAAAAAGTATAAAAGTTCATATCATTATGAGAATTTGAACTAAATCTATCAACTAAGCCGATTTTAGGAGATAAGCTAACTTCATACAATAATGCCTTTAAAGCAGCTTTGCTAAAATTATTTTTAATACTTTTATTTATGCAAATATGCACATAAAAATCATCAAATAATTCATCAAGTTTTTTATATATGCTAGATTTTGTATGAGTGTTGTTTCTTTGACAAACTATGGCTAATTCATCACATAAAAAGCACTTCCTACCTGCATTTCTTAGCTTAATTGTCTCGTTATTAAAATACACATCAAAATCAAATAATCTTGAAAAATTATATTTATTTTCTAAAGATATAGTGAGTTTTTTTATATTTAAAGCTTCATCATCAATCGCAAATAAGCAAAATAATTCATCTAAATTAACACTATAATTTATGATATTTTCTAAACTAAGCACTTCGTTAATTCCGAATAAAAACAATTCTTTAACTTCACTAATATTAGCTATTTTATACATATAAGGAAGATTTAGGCTAAAGCAAATTACAGGAGTTTTATAAATATTTTCGTATTCAAGTCTTGCATTAAATCTCTTTTCTTTTTGTTCTAAAACTAGCTGAAGCAAATCTTTTTGCATAATTTCAAATTCCTTAAATGATTTTAATATAATGTATCCAAAAAACTATTAGGAATTTTAAATGAGATTATTTACAAAAATTACTTTAACATTTTTTTTAATTTCTTTTATAGTTTTAAGCATTACTTCTGTTTTTATTTTTATACAAAGCAAAAAATTAATTGAAAACGAAATTACTCATAAAATAGAAGCAATATCAAAAACTCTAGCAAAAAATATTGATATAAATAATCCTAATTTAAATGAAGATATAAACAAATTAAGTAAAGAATTAAATCTTGATTTCATAGTAATAATAGATAAAAACCAAAAGCGACTAACCCACCCTAATAAAGATTTAATAGGCACTTTAGTAGAAGGTGGGGACGCTAAACAAGTTTTAAACGGACAAGGACATTATATCTCAATAGCAAAAGGTTCTTTAAAACGCTCAATTAGAAGCTTTAGCCCAATTTATAAAGATAATCAAATTATAGGTGCTGTAATAGTTGGAGTATTCGTAGATTATCTAAATCAAATAATTTTAGAAGAAAATAAATATAATTTTGTTTTGATAATTATTTTTATAATAATCATTTTAATACTAGCAAAAATACTAAATAAAAATATAAAAAACATATTATTAGGTTATGAACCAAAACAAATAGCTAGTTTAGTTGCAAGACAAAACGCTATCTTGCAATCCTTAAATGATGGGATAATTGCAGTAGATGATAAAAACACCATTACTTTAATAAATGATAAAGCTAAAGATATTTTTAAACTAGCCTTAGTAGATAATGACTTAATAGGAAAAAATGCCAATATTATCCCGCATTCAAATATGCAAAAAGTATTAAATACAAAAATAGCTGAATTAAATCAAGAGCAAATATTAAACGAAATCACAATTTTAACAAATAGAATTCCATACTTTATAGATAATAATATAGCAGGAGTTGTAGCGTCTTTTAAAGATATAAAAGAAGTTAAAAAATTAGCAAATGAGCTAATAGATATCAAAAAATACGCCGAAGCCCTAAGAGCAAATCATCACGAATTCTCAAACAAACTTCACATAATAAATGCCTTATTAGAAAACAATAATATAAATGAAGCAAAAAATTATTGTGATGAATTGATTTTAAAAAATAAAGAGAATTTAAATAAATTATTATGTAATATCAATGATAAAGTAATCCTAGCTTTTTGCGAAAGCAAATTCGCTTTTGCAAAAGAATTAAAAATCAATATAAATCTTAATAAAAAATCATTTTTAGATAATTTAAATGATAGTAATTTACAAAATGATATTATTAGCATTCTTTCAAATTTAATAAATAATTCAATAGACGCATTAAGCAATACAGAAAATAAAAATATAGAAATATTTATAAAAAATAATAAAAACTACCTAAAAATTCAATGCAAAGACAATGGCTGCGGCATTCAAAATAAAGAAAACTTATTTACTAAAGGCTATTCTACTAAGGGTGAATTTAGAGGATATGGACTTTATTTATGTGCTAAAATTGTTGCTAATTATGATGGAACAATAAGTGTTAGTAAATTAAAAAATGGAAGCTCTTTTAGTGTAATTTTAAGGATTAATAATGATTAAGACAATAATAGTTGAAGATGATTTGATGGTGCAAGATATTAATAAAAACATTCTTTTATCAGTAAGTGAGTTTAAATTACTAGCTTGTTTTACTAAAGTAGATGATGCTATAAATTATTTGCTAAGTAATGAAATAGATTTAATATTGCTTGATTTAACCTTGCCAAATACTGATGGAATTGAGCTTATTAGAAGAATTAAAAGTGAGTTTAGTAAGATTGATATTATTGTAATTTCTGCTAGAAATGATAGCTTAAGCTTACAAAAAAGCTTGAATCTAGGAGTAATTGATTATATTCTAAAACCATTTAAACAAAATAGGCTTGAAAGCTCGCTAAATCAATATAAGTTAAGAAGAAATCTACTAAATAGCAAAATCAATCAAGAAAATATTGATAAAGCTCTTTATAAACAAATTGATGAATTACCAAAAGGAATTGATAAAAATTCTTTAGCTCTTATAAAAGATAAAATAAAAGAATTTAATACTTGGTTCAATGTCAATGAATTAGAAAAACTAACAAATATTTCTAAAATATCTCTTAGAAAATATCTAACTTATTTAGAACAAATTAATTACATTACTTCAAAACTAGAATATAAAGCCAAAGGAAGACCACAAATATATTATAAATTAAACTAATTTGCTTATTTTAATTATTTAAAAGCTTTTTTAAATTACTTAAATTTACAAAATCTTAATTCTTCTTAAAATGAAAACTCAAATTATTTTTAAAGGAGTTTTTATGAAAGAAAGACAAATAGGTGGTGTAAATTTATACGCATTTTGTGTATTTGCACTTATTGTATTTTTCACTTGCTATTTTGGAAAACTTCCTAAAGATATGGTAGGCGGACTTGCTATTACTATGATTTTAGGAATACTGCTTGGCGAAATTGGTATGAAAGTGCCTATTTTAAAAAATATTGGCGGACCAGCTATATTAAGCATTTTTGTTCCATCTTGTATGGTTTATTATGGTTTATTAAATCAAAACTCAATAGATGCTATAACATTTTTTATAAAACAATCTAATTTCTTATATCTTTATATAAGCGTTTTAGTAGTTGGAAGCATATTAAGTATGAAACGAGCAATTTTAATTGCAGGGTTTTTAAAAATGTTTATACCTTTATTTATAGGAACTTTTTTAGCTATTATAGTGGCATATTTAATAGGTTCAATTACTAGTATAGGCGGAGCTCACGCTGTATTTTATATAGCAATTCCTATTTTAAGCGGCGGAGTTGGAGAGGGAATTATCCCACTAAGTGTTGCTTATTCAGAAATTTTAGGCAATGCCAATTCATCAAATATAATAGCACTTCTAGCACCTGCTGCAATGCTTGGAAACCTATTTGCAATTGCTTATGCAGGATATTTAAAAAATCTAGCTCTAAAAAAGCCACATTTAAGTGGAAACGGGCTTTTAGTAAAAACTAAAGAAGAAAATATCAATTCTTTAAATAACGATACCTTGCCTTTTGATATTAAATTAATGGGTGCTGGTTTGCTCGTTGCGGTATGCTATTTTTTAATAGGAAAATTATTAAATATGATAATTTCAATTCCTGCTCCAATTATTATGATTATTATGGCTGCTATTACAAAAGTTTTAAACATAATGCCAAAAAGCCTAGAATACGGAGCTAATTTCATATATCAATTTGTAAGCAAAAACCTAACTTGGGCTCTTTTAGTAGGTGTTGGAGTTATTTGGACACCTTGGAAAGATGTAATTGCTGCAATTAATATTGCTTTTATAATAATTTGCTTTAGCGTAGTTACTACTATGGCACTTACTGGGTATTTTTGTGCAAAGTTTTTAAATATGTTTGAGATTGAATGCTCTTGCGTTATGGTTTGTCATTCAGGACTTGGTGGCACAGGAGATGTTGCAATTCTAGGCTCTTGTAATAGAATGGAGCTTATGCCATTTGCACAGATTTCAACTAGAATTGGTGGGGCTTGCACGGTTATAGCTGCTACATTTTTATTTGCACAATTTGGAGTTTAAGATGATTAGCGTTGGAACTATTGAATCAAATGATTGTTTAATTAATATTCAAAAACATAAGGAATTTCAAATCGTATTTATAAATGAAGAAGAAAATCCTTATGCAAAACATATTAAGAACTTAATTCAAAATTATTGTAAAGAACACAAAAATACAAATGTTTTAATAGAGATAAATGATAAAGGTGCTTTAGATTTTTGTATCTTAGCAAGGCTAAAAACAGCATTAGAAAGGTTAGAAAAATGAGAAGAACATTGCTATTTATACCAGGAAATAATGCAGGAAATATTCAAAACGCAGGATTATTTGGAGCTGATGCTATTATATTTGACTTAGAAGATGCAGTAAGTCCTATGCAAAAAGATAGTGCCTTAAATCTAGTTTGCAATGCCTTAACTATGCTAAATTATGAATGTGAAAAAATAGTTAGGATTAATTTAGAGTATGCAAAAAACGATATTTTAGCACTATCAAAAACTAAAATTAATAGCATATTAATCCCAAAAGCTGAAAATGTAGAAGAGATTAAAGAACTTATCAAATACACTAAGAATTTAAATCCAAAAATTGAAATTTTACTTTTAATAGAAACTCCACTTGGCTTATTAAATGCTAAAGAATTAGCATTTTTAAATGGCGTTAGTGCTATTTGCTTTGGTGCAGAAGATTATACGAGCGAAATTGGTGCAAGAAGAAGTGAGAGTGGAGTTGAGATTGATTTTGCTAGAAATTATTTATTAAATGTATGTAAGGCTGCAAAAATAGATGCAATAGATACTCCATATACAAATATAAATGATGAAAATGGATTAATAGCCGATACAACTTATATTAAAAATCTAGGATTTGATGGCAAATTAGTAATTAGCCCAAGGCATATTGATATTATTCATAATTGCTTTAAACCTAGCGAAAAAGAAATAATCTGGGCTAATCAAGTCCTAAACGCTATAAAAGAAGCCGAACTTAAAAAAAGTGGAGTAATTTCACTAAATGGCAAAATGATTGATGCGCCTATTGTTAGTCGTGCTAAAAAGATTTTAAAGGAAATTCTATGAATATTGATTATATTAAAGATTATGGAGAAGTAATTGCTTTTAACGGAGCATTTAGCTTAAAACCTAAAGAAAAAGCATTTAAAAAACATATAAAATTATCAAACCCAACTGATAATAAAGTCTATACAAATGTAAAAGAATTAATCAAAAAAACAGGCTTAAAAAGTGGAGATACAATATCATTTCATCATCATCTAAGAAATGGGGATAAAGTAGTAGGAATTATCTTACAAGCTTGTGAAGAGCTAGGCATAAATGATTTAAAACTAGCAATTAGTGCAATTTTTCCAACTCATGATTTTTTAGTAGAATATGCAAAAAAAGGAATAATAACTCAAATAGATACAAACTATTGCACAGGAAAAGTCGCAAATGCTATTTCTCGTGGAGAATTTAAAAAAGTAGCTATTTTTAGAACCCACGGCGGTCGTGCTAGAGCAATTTATGCTGGGGATTTAGAAATTGATGTAGCATTTATTGCAGCAAGTGCAACTGATAACGCAGGGAATATAAACGGCACTATGGGTAAAAATGCCTTTGGTTCAATCGGTTATGCTATGCCTGATGCAGACTTTGCTAAAGTTAGCGTTGCAGTAAGTGATACTATATATCCTTATCCATTAAGCAATCCTAGTATTACTCAAGATAAGATTGATTATGTTTTAATGGTTGATGAGATAGGTGATCCAAATGGTATTAAATCAGGCACAACTGATATTACAAAAGACCCAATTCAGCTAAAAATTGCTAAAACAACGGCTAATTTAATAGATGAAAGTGGGCTTTTAAAAGATGGTTTTTCATTTCAAACAGGAGCTGGTGGGATAAGCCTTGCAAGTGCTCATTATGTAAAAGAAATTATGAAAGAAAAAAATATCAAAGGCTCATTTATTATGGGCGGAATAACTGCATATTTAGTTAGTTTATATAATGAAGGGTATTTTAATAATATTTTTGATGTTCAAGGTTTTGATTTAGAAGCTTTAAAATCATTGCAAACTAATCCTAATCATTACGAAGTTAGCTCAAGTTTGTATGCAAACATTCACACAAGCTCTCCTATAGTAAATAGACTTGATTGCGTTGTTTTAGGAGCAACTGAAGTTGATACTAATTTTAATACCAATGTAATGACTAGTTCAAATGGATATATTATGGGCGGAAGTGGTGGGCATAGCGACGCTGCTGCAGGAGCAAAACTAGCAATAATTACTACTAATTTAATTAGGACTAGAAAAGCTATCGTTAAAGAAAAAATAAACTCAATTACAACTCCAGGAGAAAGCATTAATGCACTTGTTTGCGAATACGGAATTGCACTAAATGATAAAACTTTAGCAAAAACCTTAAAAAACTCAAGGCTAAAAATACTTGATATAAAAGAATTAGCTAGTATTGCAAATGATATTTGCGGAGTTTGTGAGTATGAAAAATCAAATAAAAGAATAGTAGCCGTCGTTGAATATCGCGATGGCAGTGTAATTGATGTAATAAGACAAGTCTAAAACAATTAAAGAATTTGAAAATTAATTTTCAAATTCTTTTTAATTAAAACTCTTGCCAATTATCAAGACCTAATTTTTTCATTCTTACAACTCCCCAAAAAGCTAAAATACAAGACAATAAAGTCCAAGCAGCAGGAGCAAATAAGCTAAATTTTGCTAAATATGTAATAATTGCCGGAGTAAATCCTGCAAAAAATATTGCAACTAAATTATAAGAAATACTCAAACCACTACTTCTTACATGAGCAGGAAATAATAAACTCATAATAGCAGGTGCTAATCCAACAAAAAAGCTAATTAATAAACATAAAATTATATGAATAGCAAATAATAAAAAAGCATTACTACTACCTAATAAAACATATAAAGCCAAAAATGGCATAAAAGATAAAAGCCCAATAGAAATCATAAGAGATTTTATAAGACCAATTTTATGTGCTATAAACACTGCAAAAAAACACCCTAATGTCAAAAATATATTTCCTAAAAAACTAGCCGTATAGCCTAATTGCATATCATAGCCTAAGAATTTATGATAAAAAGTAGGCATAAAAATAATTAAACTATAAACTCCAGCAGTCCATAATGTGCTAAAGAGCATACCTGTAAAAATTCTACCTTTATAATCTTTTAATAAATCTTTTAAAGGTGCTTTGTTTTTGTTCTCTTTTTGTTGCTCAATAAAAACTGCACTTTCATTAGATTTATTACGAATATATACACCAACAGGAATAATCAAAAGCCCGAAAGCAAAAGCATATTTCCAAGCACCATCATAAATATCTTGAGTAGTAAATATAGTAGTAATAATAACTCCAGCTAATGCAGATAATATATTAGCAATTCCAATGGTTGATTGCAAAAATGAAGCATATAATAATCTTTGCTTTTTATCAGCATTTTCTAATAAATAACTAGTTGCTCCACCGATTTCTCCACCTGCACTAAATCCTTGAAATAATCTTGCTACTAAAAGCATAATAGGAGCTAAATATCCTATATCTTGAAATTTTGGAGTTAATACTATAATAATTATTCCTATAGCCATTGTTGAAATAGTTAGCAATAAAGACTTTTTCCTACCATATTTATCACCTATATAACCACATAATATAGCACCAATAGGTCTTGCTATAAAACCAACCCCAAATAATAAAAAAGTATTAATCATATTAGTAATTGGGTCTGCTTCTTTTGGAAAAAAATTAGCACTAATATACACTGCAAAAAATGCGAATAAAGAAAAATCATACCATTCTAAAGCATTACCCATAGAAGCTGCTATAACGGTTCTTGTTCTATTTTTCATAACCACTCCTTAATATGTTATTTAAAATAATTTGAGTGCCAATAGCTGCATCTTCAAACGAGCTTTCTTCATCAGGATGATGAGATAAACCATTTTTGCTAGGTATAAAAATCATACCCATAGAAGCTATCTTAGCCATAAAAGCACTATCATGCCCTGCCCCACTTGGCATAATAATATTACTTACTTGTAGCTCATCTGCTGTTTGTTTTAAATTCTTAATAATTAAATCATCAGCAGGAGTAGCATTAGAATCTGATACTAATTTATAATTAGCGTCTAAATCTTTTAGCTTTTCTTCAATCTCTTTAATAAATTTTATTCTTATTAAATCATCTTCACTTCTTAAATCTATACTTATTTTTACACTATTAGAAATAACATTAGCAGCATTAGGCATTATACTACACGCCCCAACGGTTGCTACCGTATAAGCTTGTTTAGAATACTCAATAGCTTTATCATTTAACCATACGATAAATTTTGAAGAATTTAATAAAGCATCTTTTCTTAAATGCATAGCTGTTGTTCCTGCGTGATTACTTAAACCTTTAAATTCCACATTAAATCTTGAAATACCTACAATTTTATTTACAATACCAATCTTAGTATTTAAACTCTCTAACATATTTCCTTGTTCAATATGCAATTCATAACTTTCAATAAGCTTACCTATTCCTAATTCATTAAAAGTTCTAAATGATTTATTACCACCTGATTTGATTATCATATCTGATAATTTAGTATCATTAACTTTAATATCAAGTTGTTCTTTACTCAAATTACCAGACATTCCCCTAGAACCTACGCAAGATAAACCAAAATAATTAGGCTCTTCTCCTAAATAATCACAAAAAATTAAAGTTTTATCTAATTGTATATCTTTTAAAGCTGTAGCAATTACCATAGCAGATACAACACCTAAAACTCCATCAAATCTACCACCACTAGCAACGGTATCGCTATGAGAACCTATTATAATACATTCATTACTTTTGCCATTTTTAATAGCCAACATATTGGCAAAATCATCATATATAACATTAAGTCCTAAATTTAAAAAATGATTTTTAATATATTTTCTACCTTCTTCATAAGTATTAGTAAATACCAATCTAGTAAAAGGACGATTTGTTTCTGTAATTTTTGCTAAATTATTTATATGAAATTTAATATCATCTGCAAGTATTTTCATATCAATTCTCGTTAGGATTTATAAATTTTGCATTAAATTTATATACATTTTTACCATCAAATACTTTATTACCCCTAACATAGTGTTCATTTATTTTATAAAGCATTTCATAGCCTTCATACAAACTATAATCAAGATTACTAAAACCATCTTTTGCATAATACTTATAAGTATCTTCGCTTAAAATAACAAAATCAGCATCATTTCCAGCTTTTAATTCTCCTTTATTTGGCAATTTAAACAATTTCGCTGGATTAGTTGATAGTAATTTAGAAGCTAAACTTAAATCTACATTTCTTTTTTTACATTCACTTAAAAATAAAGGTAATAACACTTCAAGACCGGCAGCTCCACTAGAATTTAAAAATATATTCTCATTACTTTTTCTATCTTTACTCCATCTTACATGGTCTGTTGAAACTACATCAACTAAGCCATTTTTTAAACATTCCCATATAGCTTCTTTGTTGGCTAAATCTCTTATTGGTGGGTTGATTTTAGCAATACCATTTAATCTTCTAACCTCATCTTCTTCAGAGCAAATTAAATAATGCAAACAGCATTCAACACTAGCTTTATATCCATCTTTTTTATAATTATTAGCAATTTCTAAAGCTCTTTTATTAGAAGCATGAACAACATGAGCTTTTGCTCTTGCACTAGCTCCTAATTCATATATAGTATTTACAGCTATATTTTCAACCCACTCAGGGCGAGATAAATTATGTGCTTTATAGTCTGTTCTTTCTTGTTTTATTTTTTCAGTTAGATAAATAACACTTTCATGGTCTTCATTATGCACTCCTACCATTACATCATATTTTGCACATTCAAGCATAACTTCATACATTAAATATGGTGGTATTCTAGGAAATCTAACAGGGTCTGTTCCGAATAAAGATAATTTAAAGCCACAAGCACCTAATTTTATTAATTCTTCAATATTTTTTATACCATCTTCTGGATTTATGGTTGCATAAAGAGCAAAATCAACATAAGAATTTTCTAAGCCATCTTTTAATTTTTTATTAAAATTATTTGCGTTTGATATAAGTAATCCTGCATCATAAGGCATTTCTACCATTACACTAACACCACCTGCACTTGCTTGTTTGCTTGCTAGTTCAAAATCTTCATTATTTGCTTGAGAACGAGAATGCACTTGAGAATCAATAGCCGATGGAAAAATAATCTTATCTCTTAAATCAATTGCGTCTTCACTAAAACCATAAATATTTGCTAATTCTTTTATGCTCTTTTGATAATCTTTTTCTAAAAATAATTCTACTCTACTAAAGAGCTCTTCTTTAACAACTAAAACACCAATACCTATAGTATCTTTTAATACTAATTTAGAAACATAAGTTTTCATTTTACTCCTTTATTAACTTATGTTTTTAGGATACTAGATATATTGATAAAAAGATAGAAAAAAATAAAAATATTAAAGCTTGTATTACTTTTAATAACACAAGATTAAAGAATTTGAAAATTAATTTTCAAATTCTTTCAATGATTAATTACTGCATTCGTCTAATAAATAAGCAATATGTTGCCAAGACATATTAGTAGCATCGCTAAGTCCTACTTCGCAAGTGCTAGATGAACTAAAGCCTCTTTTAACATTAGTGCTTGAATAAAATTTCTTAAAATTATTTGTAGCACTTATATTTAGCTTAGGAGTTAAAAAGCCTTTATATCCAGCAAATCCACAGCAGTATGTATCATTATCAATTACTATTTCATCAGCACATAATTTAGCTAAACTCATTATGCTATCTTCTATATGCATTTTTCTAGCAGCACACATAATATATAAGCCTATTGGCTCATTTACTTTTGTGATTTTTAATCTTGGAGCAATTACTTTGTATAAATATTCACTCAAATCATAAACTTTACCTTTATGATTTTTAACTACCTTAGCCGAACAGGCAGAATGATCAATCACAACGCTGCAATTTTGATTAGATAAATACTCATTTAATTTTGCTTCATTAGCAATTTGAATATTTTCATAATTCTCATAAGCCTTTCCACAGCATAAATCATTTGGAGCGTAGATTATTCCAATTCCTGCCTTTTTACATAGACTTTCAAATACTTCTTGAATGCTTCTTTTATCACTCATTTTTGCATTAGGCTTAAATGCTTTATTTAAACAACTTGTAAAATATATAACATTTTCTTCTTGAGTATTTGTTGAATACTTATAATCATTTGCTCTAGGCAAGTAATTTCTACTTTGTGGTAAATTAAATGTAGCTAGTAAATTATTTAATTTGTAATTATCAAATTTATTAGCAATTTTTAAAGAAGTTTTTGCTAGAGCTAAAGTAGTTTCGTGGTGATTATAAGCAAAATTACCGATAATTCTTGAAATAGCTCCTTGATTTGCTTTTCTATATTTTAAGCTAAAATCAGCAAAATTAATACCTAAAGGACATACCATAGAACAAACCCCACAAGCAGCACAGGTAGTATCTACATAAAAATTATAAAGCTTTTTCATATCTTTTAATTTTTTCTTGCTATCTTCGTCGTTTAATTCTTCTAAACTCTTCATCTCTTTAAGCACTGCAATTCTTTGTCTAGGGCTTAGGCTGATTTCATTTGATGGACAAAATCTCTCGCAAAATCCACATTCCATACATAAATTTAAAGCTTCATCAACAGGGCTTTGGTTTTTGATATTTTTCTTATAAATATCTTTATCTTTTGTAATAATTACATCAGGATTAAATATATTATCTTTATCAAGAATATCTTTTATCTTGCAGTTTATAGCATAAGCTTTTTTACCCCACTCAATCTCAACAAAAGGTGCAACCATTCTTCCTGTGCCATGCTCTGCTTTAATACTTCCACCAAAACTAGCTACTACACTTGACATTTTTTCTACTAATTTTGCAAAATTTTCAAATTCGGTTTTATCATTTAAATTAGGAGTAATGATAAAGTGAATATTTCCAGCTAATGCGTGACCAAAAATAATACCTTCAAAATTAAATTCTTTAAATAAATCTTGAATAGCACTAATACCATTTGCTAAATCTTTTATCTCAAAACACACATCTTCAGTAATAACAGTAGCTCCAACAGGTCTTTTACTAGCTGCTATTGGTAAAAGCGCTTTTCTAATCTTCCACCATAAATCATATTCGCTTTTTTCTTTAGAATAATATGATTTAAAAGTTTTACTTGAAAGCTCTTTAATTTTAACTATATTTGCATTTAAAACTTCTTCATTATCGCTTTCAGTTTGAATTAATACACAGGTATTATTGTCTTTTATATCACTTAATAAATCTTTTAATTCATCATAACTACTAGCAGCTTTTAAACTAGCATAATCCATAATTTCAGCTGAATTTATAAAATCATATTTTGCAAATTCACTAATAGTATTTGCAGCGTCGCTAATATCATTAAAAAACAATAAAGCACAGGCTTTATAAGGTAAATCATCAATAGTTTTAAGTCTTGCTTCACTAACAAAACCTAAAGTCCCTTCGCTACCTACAAATAAATGAGCTAAAATATCTATTTCATCATCATAATCAATGAAAGAATTTATAGCATAGCCTGTTGTGTTTTTGATTTTAAATTTGCGTTTAATTAATTCATATAATTCGCTATCATTTTTAATCTCTTCTTTAATAGCTCTAATTTCATTAATTAAATTAGCGTGAGTTCTTTTAAATTCTTCCACATTTGCTTTATCTTTAGTATCTAGGATAGTTCCATCATTTAATATCACTCTAATACTATTTAAAGTTTTATAAGAATTATCCTTAGTTCCACAGCACATACCACTTGAGTTATTAGCAACAATACCACCAATTAAAGCTGAATTAATCGTAGCAGGGTCTGGGCCAATTTTTTTACTTAATTTAGCTAATGATAAATTAGCATTAACTCCAACAACACCACAACCTAAACTAATCTCGCTAGCATCATCATTTATAGCGATTTTTTTGAATGCAAACTTAATTACTACTAAAACACTATCCGTTGAGCTTTGACCGCTTAAGCTAGTTCCTGCTGCTCTAAAGTTTAATGGAGTTTTATATTTATTTGCTAGTCTAATTATTTCTTGTATTTCGCTCTCATTTCTTGCTATTACTACTATCTTAGGGACATATTTATAACAAGACGCATCAATTCCATAAGCAAAACATCTAAGATAGTCATTAAATATCCTATCTTTAAACATATTCTTAGCTTCATTATAAAATAATTCATAATTATTCATATTATTTCTCCTTTTTTCTTCGTTAATCAAATTAATGTTATTTTACATAAATTATTTGGAATTTAAAAAAGAATTTAAAAAAAGATTTTTAATTAAAGGATTAATATGCTTACAAGTTTTATTATCTTAGCCATTGTTTTATCAATTCTAATTGGCTATAAAACTCGTTTAAATATAGGATTTTTTGCAATTATATTTGCCTATATTATTGGTGCGTTTTTTATGGATTTAAAGCCTAAAGAAATTATTTCTTATTGGCCTGTTTCTATATTTTTTGTTATTTTTGCGGTTTCGTTATTTTATAATTTTGCAAGTGTTAATGGGACATTAGAAAAACTAGCTGCATTTTTGATTAAAAAATTTGAAAATTATCCGTATTTTTTACCTTATGCTATATTTTTAGTATCGGCTTTAATTGCTGCAATGGGTGCTGGATTTTATAGTGTTTTAGCTTTTATGGCTCCAATTACTTTTTTACTCTGCGAAAAAACAGGTCTTGATAGAGTTGGTGGAGCTATGGCTATTAATTATGGTGCTTTAGGCGGGGCAAATTTCCCAACTTCTCAAAGTGGAATAATATTTCGCTCTCTTATGGAAAAATCAAGTATAAATCCTGATATTGCATTTTCTAATGCTTTTGTGATATTTTTATTTACTTTTATTTTGCCTATTTTTGTAATTAGTCTTTTTGTATTTAAAGCAAAAAAATCTAATATAAAAATAGAATTATTAAGCGAAAAAATTACTTTTAATGATAAACAAAAAACCACACTAATTTTAATGGCGCTTATGATGGTTTTTGTATTAGCTTTTCCTTTATTACACATTGCATTTCCCAATGAAAAAACTATAACTTTTATAAATTCTAAAATAGATATAGGATTAATAGCTATTGTTTTTGTAGCTATATCATTGCTTTTAAAATTAGGGGATGAAAAGCAAGTTATAGCACTTATTCCTTGGGGAACTTTGATTATGATTTGCGGAGTTGGGATACTTGTTAGCATTGCTACTAAAGCAGGCGTGATTAATCAATTATCAGGCTTTGTAGAAAGTAATGTGCCAAAAATAATTGTCCCTATTATGATGATGATAATTGCAGCTATTATGTCGCTATTTTCTAGCACTTTAGGAGTGGTTACTCCTGCACTTTTCCCACTTGTGCCTACATTAAGCAATGCAAGTGGTTTTAGTGAAGTTGTGCTATTTACTTGCATAGTAATTGGAGCACAAGCTAGTGCTATTTCTCCATTTAGCTCTGGAGGTTCATTGGTTTTAGGAGCGATTGCAAACGAGCATAAGGATAGTTTATTTAAAGGCTTACTTGTAAGAGCAATTCCTATAGGTTTTATAGCAGCATTAATTGCTGGAATTATTGTTATGAATATTTTTTAAGGAAAGCTTATGTATATAGATACTCACGCTCACATTTTTAGAGCAAATATAAGTTCGGCTAATGTAGTTAGATATGTGCCAAATTATGATGCAAGTTGCGAACAATATTTGGCTAATTTAAAGGAATTTAATTTTTCTTATGGAGTTTTAGTTCAGCCTAGTTTTTTAGGTTTTAATAATTCATATTTATTACAAGCTTTAAAAGAGCATTCTAATTTAAGGGGAATTGTGGTAATTGACCCTAATAATATTAGTGATTTAAAAGAAAAAAATGTCTGTGGATTAAGGCTTAATCTAATAGGAAAAGATAAGCCTAATTTTGATGATTATAAAGAAGCTTTAGAGTATATTAAAGAATTTAATCTTCACATAGAATTACATAAAGAATTAGATAAATTATTATTTATCATTGATGATTTAGCCAAATATAATGTAAAAATTATGATTGATCATCTTGCAAGACCTAATAAAGATACTTTTAAATTATTAGATGAGTTTAATAATTATAAAAATTTAGATATTAACTTTAAAGTAAGTGGGTTTTATAGATTAGATGAAGATTTAGCGTTTAGTAAAGATGTATTTGATAAATTAAGCGATATTTTTGATATAAAACGCTTTGTTTATGGAAGTGATTGGCCGCATACAAATTACGAAAGCAAAATAAATTATCAAAAAGCTTTAGATGATTTTTTAAAAGTTACTAATGATAAAGCTAAAATTATATTACAAGATAATGCTAAAGAACTTTTCTTTATATAAATATTTTTAATTCTTATTTAATTTAGTTAAATAAGAATTATTTTAAACTTAATATGAAAAGTCTAATCTAAATGATAAACTTCTTTCATATTAAGCCATTTTTGACCTGCATAGCCAAGCGATATTTGGCAAGGGTCTGTACAAGCCCACCACTTACGAGTATTCTCATCAGCTGCCATTTTTGCCATATCAGCTTCGTAATCACTCCCTACATACTCAAAATAAGCGAATAGATATTCGCCAAAATTATAAATTGAATAATTACGAATATTGCAAGCCTTTATCATCTCATTTACACCTTCCATAGGATTTGCGTGAAGTCTTTCGTATTCAGCTAATTTTTCCGGAATAACTTTTATAATTTGCCCAAATCTTTGCATTTTAAATCTCCTTTATTTTATAAATTTCTTTTGCATTTAAATAAAAAATCTTTTCTTTTAAATCATCACTTTTAAAATGATTTTCAATTATTCTAATCCATTCATTTGGTTTTAACTCACTTACAGGATAGTTTGAGCCAAAACAAATTCTACTTTCTCCAAAAATATTAAATGCCATATCAAGTAATTTTGAATAATCCTTACCTAAAATAAAATCATCTTGACAAGATAATTTCATATAAATATTTTCTTTTTTAGCAATTTGCCTTAAACTATCTTCGCCACTAAAATCCTTAATATTTGCAAAATGATTAAAGATAATTCCTGATTTAAATTCCTTTGCAATTTTGCTAAAATTACTTAGCTCATCTTCATTTATACAAATTTCAAACATTAAATCATTTGCATTTACTAAATTAATAGTCTTTTTAAACTCACTGCCTAAGCAATATCCACTTGGCTTTGTATGTAAAACTTCTCTAAAACTAGCACCACCTATCGTAGCAAGGCATAAAGCAAGTAATTTTTTATGTTTAAAGCTAAGCATTTTTGCACTCTCTTGGCTAGGATTATTTGCATTTATTTCTACATAAACTCCACCTAAAAAATCACTTTTGCTAAACTCATCTAAATATTCATCAAAAGAAAAATCTCTTTGCAATCTAGTTGGGGCGTTTTGCACCCAACTAATATCATTTTTATCCCATATATGAAAATGTGTATCAATTATTTTCATGACTTTTTAGTCCATAAAAAGCTATATAATGCTACATATAAAAAGCAAGGAGCTAAAGCTAAAAATCCCGCACCTGTGCCATAACTATCATTTATTGAACCCATAATTGTAGGCATTATTGCACCACCACAAATACTCATTACTAAAATAGAGCCACCAAGTTTTACTTGATTTAATGGCAAATCCTTTGTAGCAACGGCAAAAATAGTAGGAAAACTAATGCTCATAAAGAAAAATACTAAAATTAAAGCATAAACACTAATCATTCCATCAGCAATATATAAATAAAAGCACAATGCAACATTTATTAATGAATAAAGCCCCAAAATACTCTCACCTTTAAATTTTTTCATAAGTGGAGTTGTAACAATTCTTCCTATCATAAACGCAACAAGTGCAGCTGAGAAAAAATATGCTGATTTTTCATCGCTTAAAGCTTTTTCTCCTAAACTTGCTGTATGTTCTACTGCGTAATTTATAAAAAACGCTCCTGCTCCAACTTGAGCTGCAACATATAAAAATTGAGCTAATACGCCTAAGTTAAAATGCCTATGTTTAAATACATCAATTGATTTTGAGTTGTCTTTAAACTCTACTTCTTCACTTACTTCGCTACCTTCTGGAATTTTATTAAACACAAATGCAAGTAAGATTAAAAACACTACTAAAGCAATTCCTACATAAACCATTTGCACATTAAACATATTTTCAAGTAATGCTTGTTCTTTTTCTGTATCAGTTGCATTTTCGCCACTATGAGTGATTGATAAGAATAAACTTCCACCAATAATAGGTCCAACAAATTGTCCAAAACCATTAAAGCTTTGAGCTGCATTAATTCTAAATGAAGCGTTTTTCTCATCTCCTAGCTTTGTCATATAAGGATTTGCATTAGTCTCAAGTGCTCCAAGCCCGCACGCAAGAACGAAAAATGCAAATAAAAACATAGAAAAACTAGCCATATTAGTTGCAGGAATTATTAGTAAGCAACCAATCGCATAAAGTGCTAGTCCTGTAATAATCCCAACCTTATAAGAAAATCTTGAAGCAATCCAGCCAGCAGGTAGTGCCATCACAAAATACGCCCCAAAATAAGCCATTTGCAAATAGCCACTATTTTGTTGAGTAATGCCTAGATGATTTTGAAAGTTTTTATTCATAACATCAACAAGTCCATAGCTAACACCCCATAAGAAAAATAATGAAGTTACTAAAATAATTGCAATTTTTACATTTTTATTCATTTTTTCTCCTTAATTTTCCCAGTTTAATGCACGATCAAGATGCATATAACCACCATCTGGAGTTAAAATCTGCCCTGTTGTGTGAGATGCTCTTGGGCTTATTGTAAATACTGCAGTATCAGCTATCTCTTCGCAAGTTGTAAAGCGATGACCTAGTGGAATAAATTTTGCAATTTCTTGATATTGTTTTTCAGGGTCAGGGAAATTTTTAATCCATTTTTCATAAAGCGGGGTCCAAACTTCAGCAGGGCAAATACAATTTACTCTAACATTATCAGGTGCAAAAGCGCAAGCCCACTCTCTTGTCATAGCTATTTGAGCGCCCTTTGCACTTGCGTATGCTGTTGTTCTTCCTTGACCTGTGATACCTGTTTTACTTGAGATATTTAAGATACTTCCTTGCTCTTTTTTAATATATGGAAGGCAGCATTTTGTCATTTCATAATAATGAAATAAATTGCTCTCATAACTTTTAATAAGCTCTTCTGTCGTAGCACTTTCAATATGAAGATTATCATTCATACCTGCATTATTAACAAGTGCATAAATTGAGCCATATTTAGCCACAATTTGCTCTACAACTGCACTAATTTCTTGCCATTTTGATAAGTCTAATTGATAAAAGCCGTAATTTGGGCAAAGTGCTTTAATTTTGCTTTCAAAATCACTATCAAGCTTAGAGCGAGATACGATAACAGGAATTGCACCTTCATTAGCTAAGCAAATACTAATGCCACCACCAATACCTTTTCCACCACCTGTAACAACTACAACTTTTCCTTTTAATCCTAAATCCATAATTTCTCCTTATTTAATATTTGTGTAAGATTTTTTTAAATGTATTAACATAAGCACTCCTAAGAATGCGACCAAACATAAAGCAATTAAACCTGCATAAGAACTATTAAATTGACTTTCGGCATAATTTTTTAAATTAGGTGCTACAAAACCACCAAGATTGCCTAAAGCCCCAATCAATGCTATTCCTGCTGCTGCTCCTGTGCCTTTTAAGATTTGAGTTGGTAAATTCCAAAAAATAGGCTGAATCGCTATAAAACCAACAGCTGCTAAAGATATGAATAAAATAAATAAAGCTAAAGAATTTATAAATACAGATAAAAACATACTAACAACAGCTAACAATAATAATGCAATGCTAAAAGAACTCCAAGCTCTTAATTTATCAGCATAACTTGTAATAATAGGTAGAGCGATTAATACAACAGCCCAAGGAATTGCACTAATAATTCCAACCTTTAATCCAACATTTGTCCCTAAAAAATGTGAAACTTGAGTAGGTAAATAAAATAAAACCCCATAAACACTAAGCTGAATTGCAAAATAAACTAAAACGAATTTCCATACAATAATTGATGATAAAGCTTTGCTAGAATTTAATTCTTCTTTATTATTTTGTTCTTTTTCAAGTTCAGCAATTAAAATTGCTTTTTCTTCTTCGCTTAACCATTTAGCATCTTCAGGTTTACTTGCAAGTTTAAAATAAGCATAAAAACCAACTATAACAGTAATAGCACCTTGGATAATAAACATCCATTGCCAATTTTTAAACCAAATGCTAGGTGCATAATCTAATATAGCCCCTGTAATTACGCCACCAAGCATTAGTGCAAGCGGTGCTCCTAATTGATAAAACCCATAAGCTTTTGACCTATAAATAGTAGGGAAAAAATAACTAAGATACAAAATAACCCCTGGGCTAAATCCTGCTTCGCTAAGCCCTAATAAAAATCTTAGAATATAAAAACTTGTTTCATCTTTTATGTAAATCATAGCCATACATACAAGTCCCCAAGTTATCATAATTCTACTTAGCCAAATTTTTGCCCCTAATTTATGCAATAATAAATTTGATGGAATTTCAAATATCGCATAGCCTATAAAAAATATCCCCGCACCTAAAGCATATGCAGCTTTGCTAATACCAGCGTCTATTTCTATATAATCTTTTACATAAGCAATATTTGATCTATCTAGCATTGCTAAACAAAACATTAAAAGTATTAAAGGCATTATCTTTAAATACATTTTATTAACTATTTTTTCCATAAATCCCCCTTTATTTAAGACTTAGCAAGTTGTTGCTAGTCTCCAAACGCTAAAATCATTTTGTTTATTGATTTCTGCTTTTGTTAATTTGCCTTCACTAATTTTTACAATTAGCTCTATTAATTCATCTCTAATATCTTCTTTACTCTTATTGCCATCTACGATTTCGCCTGCGTTTAAATCAATCACATCAGCCATATTTTTCGCACAAAAATTATTTGTGCTTAGCTTAATCGTTGGAGTTACAGGGCTTCCTGTTGGAGTTCCACGACCTGTAGTAAATACAACTAAATTAGCTCCACCCGCAACCATAGCACTAAGCTGCTCTATATCATTTCCTGGAGTATCCATAAATGTAAGACCTTTTTTAGTAACTGGCATTGCATAATCAATCACATCTACAACTTTGCTCGTCCCTGCTTTATAAACACAACCAAGGCTTTTTTCTTCAATAGTAGTTAGCCCACCTGCTATATTTCCTGGGCTTGGATTTGCACCACGAATATCTGAGCCACTATTTTTTACATTTTCTTCAAAGCCATAGATTTTTTCATATATTTTTTTCTCAACTTCAGCATTAATTGCACGCCTTGCTAAGATATTTTCAGCTCCTATTAGCTCGGTTGTTTCAGCTAAAATTACAGCTCCACCATTCTCTACTACATAATCACTTAAACTTCCTAGCGATGGATTTGCACTAAGCCCACTATAAGCATCACTTCCACCACATTCAGTTCCTAAGATAATATCGCTAAAATCGCCTTCACTTAATTCACATTTACTAGCATTTTCAAGCATATCTTTAACTATTTTTATGCCTTCATTTGTTGTATTTGTAATACCACCTAGCTCTTGAATACTAATTGCTCTTATATCTTTATAAGGAGCTAAACTTTTTGCTAATTCTTTAACGGAATTTGAGCTAATTGTCTCACAACCAAGTCCAACTACAAGTGCTGCATATACATTAGGATTTGCACAATTTCCAGCCATTAGCATTCTTGTTTGTTCTGCATCAAAATCAAGCTGACTACATCCGTGCTGATGAGTTACATATACAGCTTCAGGACACGCTTTAGCAATGTTTTCTACGACTTTATTAGCACATACAACACTAGGAATTATTAAGACCTTATTTCTTAAGCCAAACTTGCCATCTTCTCTTCTATAGCCTTTCAAAATTACTTTTTCGTGTTTTGAATCTTGTGCGTTTAGATTTTTCTTATTTGCACTCTCTTGGCTTAATCTTAAAGCATTTTCTAATTTTGAACTATCACAGCTATCTCCCCTACCACGAACGCCTTCGGTGTTGCTTGTATGAACCCACTCGCCTTTTTTTATATCAATACTAGCTGCTCCTATTACTTCGCCGTATTTAATAATAAAATCACCTTTTTTAATATCAGTTAAAGCGAATTTATGTCCGCTTTTAATATCATTTAATAAGGTAACTTCATTAAAAACTTCGCCTTTATTTAAATCACTTATTGCAGTTGCAACATTGTCAATTTCACTAACTTTTAAAAATCTATTTTTCATAATTTAACCTTAAATTTATTTTTTGCCCATTTAGAATAATAAGCAGTAATTATTGGCACAACAAAAGCTGTTACTACAACGCAAGTGCTAACTAAAATCGTTGCATGTTCTACTAATGGTTTAAAATCTGGATAAAAATCAGCAACTAACATCGGAGTAGCCGCAGCTGCTCCTGCAGTACTTGATGCTGCTATACCTGCAGTTCCATTGCCTTTTGCAATAAAAATATCTGCAAATATTAATAATATTCCTGTGTATATGATTACAATAAATGCTAAAACCAATCCAGATAATCCAGCATCAAGAATCGAGCTTAAGTTTATAGTACTTCCAAGTGCAAAACCAACAAAAATTATCATTGGCTCATTTAATTTAGTTAAAAATTCTCTAAAATCTTCATCTAAATTACCCAATACAAAACCTAATACAAATGGAATCATTAATCCTATAAAGTTTTGTATAGGAAAAGATGCTAAACCACTAACCCCCAAAATTAACATAGTAAATAAAGGACCACTTTCTATCATTAACAATAAACTAGCACCAGCTTCTTCTGTAGTTCCGTATTGTTTTGTTAAAGCCGTATAAAGACCAGCATTAGTCATATCCATTGCAGCAACTACTGCTAATGTGCTAAAACCAACAAAAAAGCCTTCAGTTATCATACCGTTAGGAACAAGCTGCTTAACTATAATACACGCTATAAATGCGGCAAATATTTTAGTTGCTAACAATACTCCAGATTTTTTTAAAACTGTTGTAGTAGCCTTAAGTTTAATACTTGCTCCAATACCTACAAACCAAACAGCAAGCATTACTGTTGCACCTGTTCCTAAGGCATTAGTAAAAGGTCCAAAATAAGCCAATTTATCAGGAAGAAAAGTATGTATAATAGCACCTAATAACATAGGAACTAACATCATGCCACCTGGAACCTTTTCTAAAAATTTCTTAATTTTCATTTTAAACCTCTATTCAGAGTATTCTCTCTATATTTTTAACTAATTCTTTTGCATATTCGAATTTTTCATCAAGTGCTTTTAAGGTCTCTTCGCTTAGTGGGTGAATGCTTTTGTTTGCAAAAGCAAAACCACGAGCTTTTAGTAAAAGCGCAAAGCCCATAGGAAATGATAAGCTCATTCCAAATCTAATAGCTGGTAGCAAGGCTTTTTGAAGCTTGATTGCTCTTTCATAATTTTTCTCATTATATGCTTTATAAATCGCACTCATAACGTCAGGGAAAACACATCCTGCACTTGTCATTGAACCTTTTGCACCCATCATTAAAGCTCCAAAATAATGCTCTTCACGACCCACAAATACATCAAAATCACTTGGCACAACATCTAAAATATGGTTTAGCAACAAAGCATCTCCACTACTATCTTTAATACCTACAATATTTGGTAATTTGCTTAATTTTTCAATTAGATTTAAGCTCATTGCAGGTGCAAAAAGTGGGATATTGTAAATATAAAGTGGAAGTTTTACTTTTGCTTGTAAGTCTTTTACATAAGTATAAAGCGTATCATCATTAAACTTATAATAATATGGCATCATAAGTAAAAGCGCATTAGCTCCTTTTATATAAGCTTCGTTTGCAAGGTCTAAGCTCTCTTGGTAAATACAACTTCCTATCCCACAAATAACAGGCACTTTATTATTTGCAGCTTTAATTGAAAGCTCTAGCATTTTTACTTTCATATCGTATGGCATTGCTTGAGAATCTCCCGCACTACCATTACAAAATAAACCATCAAGTCCTTTTTCAATGCCCCATTCACATATCTTTAAAAACTCAACTTCGTTAATACTTCCATCATCTTTATATGGTGTATATAAAGCTGGTAAAGTTCCTTTTAAAATTCCCATAATTTCTCCTTAATTTTGTATATACAAAAAAATTAAATTTTATTTTTTGTATTTAAGAAAGAATATGCAAAAAATGATAAAAATTATGAAAAATAAATTAAATAAAATTAATTTTTTTGAAAAAGTGTTACTTTTTGTAAATTAAAATTTATATTTTGTATATACGAAAGAATTTTTATTAAATTTTTCTTTTGTAAAATATATAAATTTTAAAACTAAAGGCGAAAAATGATATATTTACCTAATGAATTAAGTAAAATCAGCAAAAATGTTATAAGCTCTAACTATCTTAATCTTTGTTTATATGAAACTAGAAAAAATGATGATTATTATGAAGTATTATTTGATGATTATGCTCTTGTTTTTATAAACGATGGATATAAAATGATACATACTAAAAAGCAAGATTTTACAATTAATAAAAACGAGATTTTGTTTTTTACAAAAGGCTCATATCTGATAAAAGACTGCGTAGAAAATAACTATTATAATTCAATTATAATTTGTTTTAAAGAAAGTATTTTAATAGAGCTAATTTATAAATATAAAGCCCTTTTAAATAGCAATTTTACAACCAATGATCATATTTTTAAGCTAAATTCTAATGAATTATTAAGCTCAATTTTTACATCATTTTTGCCTTGTTTTAGCTATAAAACCAATGAAGATATTTTAAAATTAAAATTTGAAGAATTATTTTTAGCCCTACTTTATAGTAAGAATAATCAAAGTTTTTTATCATTTTTAAAGACCATAATCACCAATTTTAAACTATCTTTATATCAGATATTTTCATATTGCGAACAAGATTTTCAAAGAGTAAATGATATGGCAAAAATATCTAATATGTCCTTAACTACTTTTAGCAAAAACTTCAAACAAAGCTTTGGAATTAGCCCTAAAGAATGGCTTGATAATAAAAAATTTGAAAAGGCAAAATTCTTATTAGAATTTTCAAACAAAAACATTACAGAAATATGTTTAGAAGTAGGATTTAACTCACCTGCTTGGTTTATTTCACGCTATAAAAAAAGATATAATAAAACCCCAAAACAATTTCAAAAATCAAAAAACTTATATTTTTTACATTAAAACTATTAGAAATAAAATTCTTTTTTCCTTATAATTTTTCAAAAATTATTTAAGGAGAAAAGATGAAAAAATATATTTTAAGTTTAGTATTACTTGCTAGCATGAATGCAATGGAAGTTAAAGAAATCAATGCTTTTGCTTCGCCTGAGAGTGTTGTGGCAAATAAAGATTATGTATTTGTCTCAAATGTAGGTCAAAAAATTGAGCCTTTAAACAAGGATTTAGATGGTTATATAAATATAATCTCAAAAGCTAATGATAAAATCAATGTATTTGTAAAGAATTTAAATGCTCCAAAAGGTATGAAGATTATTAACAATACACTTTATGTTGTAGATATTGATACTTTATACGGCTTTGATATAACAAGCAAAAAAGAAGTATTTAAGCTAGAAATTAAAGGCTCGGTATTTTTAAATGCAATTGAGAGCTTAGATAATAATACTCTTTTAGTAAGTGATACTGGCACTTATACGATTTTTGAAATCAATTTAAAAGATAAAAACTATAAAACTTTTATGAATATTGACAAAAGTTATGGTGGTCCTAATGGCTTATTGATTGATAAAAATTCTTTATACGTTGTAGGGTATGACCCTAGTGAAAAAGATGGCGGAGCTATTTTACAAATTGATTTAGCTAGTAAAAATATAGAAAAACTAAGTGATAATTTAGAGCAATTTGATGGAATTGTTAAAATTAATGATGATATTTTAGTATCTAGCTGGGGTAAAGAGCTAAATGGTTATATTTATAAACTTAATCAAAATAAATTAGAAAAGCTAGATTTAAAAGCACTTAAAGGACCTGCTGATATGTTTTATGATAACTATACAAACACACTTTTAGTGCCTGAAATGGCTAATAATTCTTTATTAAAAATCAAATTATAATTAGAATTTACTATGAGAAAATCTCTCATAGTAAATCAAAAACTTAAAGCACTTTTGACCTCATCGCTAGCCATTTCTATACTCCAAGCAGGCTCAAATACTAAATCAATATCAACACTATCTATTCCATCTACACTTAAAACAGAGTCTTTTACCCAAGTTATCAGTAAATCGTGCATAGGACAAGACTTAGTAGATAAGGTCATAGTGATTTTACAATATGAATTATCAATTTGTATATCATAAATAAGCCCTAAAGCTAAAATATCAAAACCCACTTCAGGGTCAATTACATTTGAAATTGCATTAATTACTTGCTTTTTCATTCTTTGCTCCTTTGTAATTTATATAAGTAAAAAAATTGATTACATTAATTAAAAGACCTATATTTAACGCTATATATAAATAAATTGATGAACTAAAATAAAGAGAAATTACTAAGCATATATTAATTAGCATAGTAAAAAAAGCTGCTTTTTTAATCACCATATCATCTAATAAAGGGACTTTTATTTTTCCGATTAATTTTGAAATAAAATGAAACCATATTAAAAATGGCAAAATCTTATAAATATGTGCGATTATAAAAGGTAAAATAGTTGCAAAAATTAATAATTTAATAGCTAAAGCATAGTCTAAAACATAAAATTCTCTCATCGCTAAAAACGAGCCAATACAAGCAAAAACAATATTTAAATTCCAATAATCTTTAGCCTTTCTTGTTCGTATTTTAAGTATATATAAACACCAAAATACAAAACAAGCTAGGGAAAAAATCGCTATACTTTTATGAAAAAATGCTAAAAAATACGCCACTAAACTAAGCCATAATAAATAATTTTTATGCTTATGAGTTAGTGCAAACATTGGCAATAATACACTAGCAGCACCTATACAAATAAATAAAATAAAACCTAACATAAAATATATATGAAGATGAAGAATTAGTTCATAATCTAAATATATAAGCCCGTTTAAAATAAGCACAATTAAACCAGCACAAACTAAACCTAATGCTAAAAAAACAACCCCGCAAAACAAAGCACTTTTAGCAATATTATTAAAATCAAAAAATGATATTAAAAACAGCACAATAAAATAAAAAACACTTAAAATCATAGCAAATACGCTATATTTTAGTAATTCCAAATCATAATTTAAAAACGAATACATAATAAAGGCTAAAGAGATATTGCAAATAAAACTCACAAAAAATACACCTTTTATACTAAAGAATGCTTTTTCATAAATTACCGAGCTTAATTGATAAAGGCTACCTATTATTATATTTAAAGCAAATCCAGCAAAAAAACAATGTAAAAACGCTTTAAATTGATAACTCTCAAAATCATAATTTGAATAAGAAAATAAAAACATAAAAGCTAATAAATAGCAAAATGCAAATATAAAATAAATAGCCACCACTTTAAATGGTGGTGCGAATGCGTTTAACATAACTTAGCCCTTATGGATGGTCTTTACAAGCTTCATCAAAATTGCTATGCTCTTTAATTTTAGTAAATACTAGCCAAAAAAGTCCATCTTTTTGTGTAGTTTGAATATCATAATATGGCTTCACGCTAGGAAGTAAGCCTAAAGGATTTTTATGATTTAGCATAATTAATTTTTGATTAGGCTTTAAATTATTTAAGCCAACTCTAGCATTTATCATAGGTTCAGGTGGCATACACTGACTACTATCAAACGCTAAATATTCATCATTTTCATAAAACTCAACCGTAGCATTTGCTAAACTAACTTTTTTCCAAGATTTAAAATCAAACATTTTTTCTCCTTTTTTCTCACTATTCTAAAAAAGTTTAAAAATTTTGACTTTGACTTAAGTCAATTTGAAGTTCAAAAAAAGAAAAATTAAATACTTAAATAAAATTTTAAATCAAATTCCTAAATATTTGTTTGCTATAATAAACCTTATTTTTACAAGGTTAAATATGAATATAAATCAAATAATTAATTTTAAATTTAATTTTAAAAAGATTTTATACAAAGCTTTATTTATTGTTTTTATAATAATTCCACTTTTATATATTTTAATTATGAGTTTATATTTATTAGAATTTAATCCACAAAAATATAGTAAAAACCCAGAAGCAAGTGAGAAGTTTTTAACCGGATATTTATTTATTGATATTGCAAATACATTAAATATATTTTTTAAATATGATAGCTTTATTGTAAGACCTTTTTTAAATATAGCTAAAAATTATTATGATGAAGGTAAAAAGCTCTTGCCAGATGATAGTATTGAAGATGTTATGTGGTGGGTTTTGTATTATAAACGCATGTATGGCTTAACTAATAAAACACAAGATTATAGTATGTTAGACAAGCTAAGCTACGATGATTATCAAGAAATCTATGAAATGATAAAAAGAGTGCCTTATGGCAATATTTATTATGATGTGGATATTATGACAGAATATAGACTATCTAATATGCTTGGTTTGGTTATGCTATATACAAATTATACATCAAATAGAGCTTATGAATATTATATAAAAGATTATGATAAAGCAAGTGAAATTTATGAGCTTTTAAATATAGCTTTTAATAAATACTATACATATCAAGCAGAGAAAAAATTGAATTACGCACTATATTTAGATGTCATGATAGATCTTTTAAGCACTTCGGCATTTAAATATTATAGTGAAAACAATTACTACGATGGAACTTCAAAAATAGATGTTACTAATATACCTTTACCTGATTATATTTGTAATGCTACAGACACAATAAAAATTAATGAATACTTTAAAAAAGCTATTTTATTTACAGACGAAAGTAAGTTATTTATAAGGAGTATATATAAAGGTTCTGTTAATTATTTACATGCTTTACATAAATATTGCCCAGAAGATAAGGAAATAAGATACAGAATGCTTAATGTTATTGTTAATAAATTTCAACCAATGTATAAAAAAGGAGAATTAAATGATAGATGAATTGCTTATACTAGCAATATTAAAAAGCTTTTGAATATATTTTGCATTTATTTTTAGCTGAAGACCACGAAGCCCAGCACTAAGCACAAAATACTCAAGCTCTAAAGCTCTTTCGTCAATAAATCTAACATAATCTTTTTTCATACCAAAAGGCGAACAACCGCCCCTAATATATCCTGTTTTATCCTTTAATTTATCAAGTTTTAAAAGGCTTAAGGATTTTTCTCCTACTGCCTTTGCAAAAGATTTTAAATCTATTTCTAAATCCCCTTGAATACAAGCAACATACAAGGCATTTTTACCCTCGCAAACTATGGTTTTGTAAATATATTTAATATCAATTCCTGTCTTTTTTGCTACGCTAATTGCTGATAAATCATCATCTACTTCGTAGCTTAATAATTCATAATCTATTTTTAAAGTATCTAAAAACCTTGCTGCATTAGTCTTTTTAATCATTTGCTATTCTTTGTCCGAATTTAATCGCACCAACTTGGCATTCAAGTTTTAAATCATCGCCTAAGATTAAAATAGTAGAACCCATCAAAAATCTTCCTAGCATTTCGCCTTTTTTTAAGCTTACATTATCATAGTTTTTCTCATAATCACTTGCATTTTTCATATTAGTTTGCACGCTTGTATCAAAATCAAATTCCATCTTGCCAACATTTACAGCCCCTACAAAAACCATATAAAAAATATCTCCACTATCTTTTTTGCAAGTTAAAACCACACGCTCATTTCTTGAATACAAATTATCATGCTTACTAAGTGCTTTTAAATTAACGCTAAAAAGCTCCGCACAAAAATATTTTAGATTTAAAACCTGCATATTACAAGGACTATGATAATTGTGATAATCCCTTGGGCTAAGATAAATATTTAAAAAATCAAGCTCGTTTTTAGGAGTAAAACCTAAAAGCTCTTTAATATCATAATCTTTACCTTTTATACTAAACGCCTTTAAATTTGAGCTTTTTGCATAACTTAAAATAGTGCCATCACAAGGACTTATAAAGCCGCTTTCAAATTCTCTTGGCTTTATTAATCTTCTAGTAAAAAGAGCTAATAAACTATCGTATTCTTTATAGTCTTTAAACTCATCTAAAGGTATATTAAAATGCTTTACATAAGTTTTGTTTATATAATTTTGCATAAATTTTGGATATTTTATGCTTACTAATTTACCAAAAATTCTTGAAATTGTTTTTCTCATTATATTCCTTAAAGTCTAATTATTACTATTTCACTAGGTGCTAAAAAGCGTATAGATGGACCCCAAAAACCAGCACCACTACTAACATATAATTTAGTTTTTTTACCGATTTCATAAAGTCCGTGCAAAAATCCTTGCTGCATTAAAACAAAAATACTAAATGGGAAAATCTGCCCTGCGTGAGTATGTCCTGATAAAACTAAATCAAATCTACTCAAATCAAATTCCTTAGCTACAACAGGTTGATGAGCTAATAAAATATTGTATTTAGTATCATTAAAATTTTTATAAATTGGGGCTAAATCCATTGGCATTCCATATTTTGCACCCTTTAAATCATTTATGCCACTAAGCACTATTTTGCCTAAATCTATGCTTTCATTTTCTAATACTTTTATATTAGTTTGCTTTAATTTTGCTATGATTTTTGTAGCGTCGTGGTAGTATTCGTGATTGCCCGTTACATAAAAACAAGGCTTGTTAAAGGTATTTAATAAATCCAAATAATCAATATCATCTATATTAGTATCTATTAAATCCCCAACAATTACTACATAATCAACTTCTTGCTCATTGATTTTTGCGATTAATTTTTCTAAAAAATCTTTATGCAAATTCTTGCCTAAATGCACATCACTTATCATTGCGATTTTTATTCCTAAATTAGCATTTAAATCTACATATTTAATAGGTGGAATTTTAATTGCCTTAAATATACCTTGTAAAAAACACCCAAATGCAACAAATAAAACACCTAAATCACAAATTAATTTTAAAGTTTTTCTTCTATTTGCGTCTATATTTTTTACGCTTTTAAAGGCTATAAATTTAACAATATCATAAATTAAAGCGATTAAAAAGAAGAAGAAAGAAAAACCCAAAAGAATTGATAAAGTAGTATAAAGAAAATCAGGCAAAAAATTAGCTCTCATAGAGAACAAAAACACAACATTAGATATAAATAAAACTATGCAAACTACTAAAAAAAAGCCTTTAAATCTAGGGAAAATTACTCTAAATAATTGTCTATAAATATAAGCATTTGCAATAAAAACAGCAACACAAAATGCAATAGCAAATAATAAATGGTGTAAGCTCATAATTAATTCTCGTAAAGTGATTTTAAATATTTTTCATCGTGAATTATTAAGTTTTTATCATCATCAAAACTAATAATTCCATCATTTTTAAACTTAGCTAAAATTCTAGAAAAAGTCTCTGGAGCTAGATTTATAAATGAAGCTAATTGGATATGTTTTATACTCTTAAATACTTCGCTTTGTTCGCAAACTAATTTAGCTAACTTTGCTTCAGCACTTAAAATCATTTCATTATGAACGAATTCTGATAAATAAATTAACTTTTTTGAAATTCCACTTAATAAAGCTAGAACAAAATCAACCTTAGTTAAAAACTTATTTTTAAGCTCTTCAAAATCAATCTTAATCACTTCCCCACTATTTAAAAAACTAGCACTCGCAGGAAAAGGGATATTTTCAAAATTAGCTAATTCGGCTACAAAAGAAATCGGAGTTAATTTATGCATAAAAATTTCAGCTCCTTTTTGGTTGGTTTTATAAACCTTAATATTACCTTTAATTAATAAGTGCAAATACTTACTACTTTCACCTTCCATAAATAGCATTTCGCCTTTTTCGTAGCTTTTAAGAATACAAATTTTTGCTAATTCTTCAAGCTCATTTTCGCTAAAATCTTTAAAAAAAGAAATTTTTTTTAATACTTCTTTCATTGGCACTCTTTTTACTTTCTTAAAATAGAATTATGAAAAATCATATCAAGGAATTACAAATGTTTAGATTTGCCCCATCACCTACAGGCGATATGCATATAGGGAATTTAAGAACTGCCGTTATTAATTATGTATGTGCGAAAAAATATAATAAAAAGTTTATTTTAAGGATAGAAGACACAGATACTGCTAGAAATATTCAAGGCAAAGAAGAAGAGATTAAGAGTATTTTAAATTTATTTGGGATTAATTGGGACGAATACTATGTGCAAAGCACTCATCTAGCAACTCATCAAAAATTAGCAGCAAAATTATTAGAAAATGGTTCTGCTTTTAAATGCTATTGCACCGAAGCTGAATTAGAAGAAAAAAAAGAATTAGCAAAAAACGAAAAAAGAGCTTATAGATACGATGGAACTTGCGAGAATTTAAAACAAGATTTAAATAAACCATTCGTAATAAGACTTAAAAAACCTAAAAACACAATCACTTTCAAAGATGAAATAAAAGGCGTTTTATCATTTGAGCCAAATGATGTTGATAGTTTTGTGATTTTAAGAGCTGATGGGACACCTACATATAATTTTGCATGTTCTATGGATGATATGTGCGAAGGAGTTAGCTTTATTATCCGTGGAGAAGACCATGTAAGCAATACTCCAAAACAAGAGCATATAAAGGCGTCTTTAGGCTTTAATGAAAGTATGCAATATGCACATTTACCTATCATTTTAGACGAAGAAAGCGGTCAAAAAATGAGTAAAAGACAAGAGCATTCAAGCGTAAAATGGCTTTTAAATGAAGGCTTTTTGCCTGATGCGATAGCTAATTATTTACTAGCTTTAGGCAATAAAACCCCTGATGAAATTTTTACGATGAATGATGCAATTTCTTGGTTTGAAATAAGCAATATTTCTAAATCTCCAGCTAGATTTAGTATGGCAAAATTAAGATTTATAAATAGAGAGCATATTAAGATTTTAGATGATGAAATTCTAGCTAGATTATTGTTTAAAGATGAGTTTTTAGCTAAGTTTAGTAATGTAAAAGTATTAGCAAAATTAGCAAAACTTCACTTAGAAGAAGCAAGCACTTTAAATGAAATTAGAGCTAAACTTAGTGGATATTTTCTACCATTTAATATAGTTTTTGCTAACAATTTAGATTTTAGTGAGAGTGCGAAATTATTAAAAGCTGAATTAGAAAAATCAAACATACCTAGCAAATACGAAGAATTTAAACTAAATCACAACGCTAATTTAAAAGGCAAACAATTATTTATGAGCTTAAGATTATTGCTTAGCGGTTCAGCTCACGGCCCTGAATTAGCACAAATTTATGAGATTATGCAACCTTGTATGAGTGAGTTTTTAAAGGTAAAAGATGAGCTTTGCTGATATTGTAGTTTTACTATTTGTATTGATAATAAGAGGACTAAATATTTATTCATATTTAGTTATTGCCTATTGTTTATTTTCGTTTTTTCCACAAGCTTTTACAAGCCCTATCGGATATAAAATATACAATATTGTATATAAATTAGTAAGACCTGCCTTTGATTTAGTATATATGATAATACCGCCTAGATTTTTAAATATAGGCATGGTAAGTCTTGCTCCTATTGCTGTTTTCGTAGGAATACATTTATTACAAATCGGATTATTTGAATTAGTAAAAATCGTAAAAGGATTATTATGAAAAAATTAATTAGTATATTATTAATTGCTCAAGCTTTATTTTCATATACTTATGAAGAATTAAAAAATGAGCCGAACTCACTTGCTAAGGACTTTTTTTTATATAATTTATTAAAAAATAATGAGATAAAAAAAGAAGATTTAAAAGAATTTAAAACACATATTTTCCGTTTTGCTGGAGTTATGAAAAAAGAATATGAAAAACTAAGCAAAAATATTAAAGAAGAGCCAAAGACATTACCTGCTGATTCTTGCTATAATTATTCAATCAATTCCATAATGAACGCAGATGAAAAATGTCAGGTATTTAGACTAAAAGAAATAAATTTTGCAAAAAAGTTAAGCAAAGAAAACCTAATAAAACTAGCAAATATTTATAAACAAAAAGATAAAAATCTAAGCTCACAATTAAGCATATTAGCTAACAAAAACCCTGTGGCAGAAAGCATTAAAAAAGGTGATGGAAAAACCTTAATGAAGCTTTATTATGATGGATATAAGCTAGATGATTTTTCTCCAGGGCCACTTACTCGTGCTAGTATGATGGAACACCCTAATGCTTATAAATTTTTAAACTCAGCTATAGTAGATGATAAATATCCAAAAATAAAAGAAAAATTAGCAAGTCTTGATAAAGAAGACGCTAAAGAAGATTTAGCATTTGCACTAGGTTTAAATGCACTTATGTTTAATAAAAATGCCTTAGCAGAAAAATACTTTTTAAGAGCTAATAAAACTTATAAATATAAAAGACCAAAGGATAATGCTTTATTTTTTGCTTATTTAGCTAGTAATAAAACTAGACATTTAGATACTTTAGCAAATAGTGATGATTTAAATATTTATAGTATTTTAGCAAAAGAGCTAACAAACACACCATTACCGACCATCATCACACCAAATCCTACAAAAAGCATAGATTATCCTATAAATAATGCTTTAGTTCAAGCTAGATTTATGAATGACATTAAAAACGCTGATACTCAAAAGCTTAGCGAAATGCAAGAATATTTTAATACCAAAAATACTCAAGGACAATATCTAGTAATTAGCGATAAATTAAGTAATTTTAAAGATAATATTTATCCAATACCATTTCCTGAAGAATTAGCCAATTATAGCATAGAGCAAAAAGCACTAATTTTAGCTATTGCTAAACAAGAAAGCAGATTTTTACCAGCTTCTGTAAGCACTTCTTATGCTTTAGGTATGATGCAATTTATGCCTTTTGTAGCAAGACATACTGCTAAAGTTGATTTTAATGATAATGATTTTGATGTTACTCAAATGTTTGACCCAAAAATAGCTTATAAATTCGCAAACGCTCATTTAAATACGCTTAAAAAAGGAGTTAAGCATCCTATATTTATAGCTTATGCTTATAACGGGGGCTTAGGATTTACTCAAAGAATGCTAAAAAAAGATTATATGTTTAATCCAAATTCTAAACTAAAATCATACGAACCATTCTTATCAATGGAGCTTGTGCCTTATTTAGAAAGTAGATTGTATGGTAAAAAAGTTTTAGCAAACTATTATATCTACCTAAAAATATTAGGTCAAAATGTAAAAATGAGTGATTTAATAAAACAAATAGATAAAAATCAATAATATAGGTATTTTTACCTATATTATCCTTAGTTTTTGCGCTAAATTATAAGAGCTAAAAACCATTTAAAGCTTAAATACTAGTATAAAAAAATAATTCAAATGATTTTAATAACTTACTTTATAATAATTGATATATGCTTTAAATATTGCAGTAATAAAAAATAAATTATATTTTGGGTTTAAAATCGCTATCAAATGTTTTTAAAAATACTTAATTTTTATATATGCTTATTTAAAAACTATATGACTTATTTAAATTCTTAAAAATTATTTTATAAAATATAAGAACTCTTATTTTATATACTTTTCATACTTAATTGTAATTTACAAAATTAATTCAGAGCTTGCAATCTATTCTTGTATAAAAATATAATATTTACTAAATTTTACCATCAATAAAAATAAACATTAAAAGATATTTTAAATTAAGATAAATTAGGAATTTCAAATTGAAATTCCTAAAATTAAGGATAAATCCTTGTAAGACTAGTTTTTAATAAATTATTATTCTACTTCTGCATCTACTGCATCATCTTTTTCGCTTTTTTTAGCGTCTTTGCTATCATCTTTTTTGTAAAGATTTTCAGCTAATTTATGACTTGCGTCGCTTAGTTTTTTCATTTTCTCATCTATTTGAGCTTTTGTTGCGTTTTCATTATTTACTACATCATTTAGCTCATTTATTGCACCTTCAATCTCTTGTTTAATTGCAGGTTCAACTTTATCTCCTAAATCATTTAGGCTTTTTTGAACTTGATGAACTAGGCTTTGAGCTTGATTTTTCGCATCTACTACTTCTCTTCTTAATTTATCAGCTTCTTTGTTTTTCTCAGCTTCGTTTATCATATTTTTAATCTCTTCATCACTTAATCCGCTTGAACCTGTGATTGTGATATTTTGAGCTTTACCACTTGCTTTATCTAATGCACTTACCGTTAAAATACCATTTGCATCAATATCAAATGTAACTTCAATTTGTGGAACACCTCTTGGAGCTGCTGGGATACCTTCAAGGTTAAAATTACCAAGAGATTTATTATCACGGCTAAACTCACGCTCACCTTGTAAAACATTAATAGTAACTGCACTTTGATTATCTTCTGCAGTTGAGAATGTTTGGCTTTTTTTAGTAGGAATTGTTGCACCTTTTTCTATGATTTTACTCATAACTCCGCCTAAAGTTTCAATTCCAAGACTAAGTGGAGTAACATCAAGTAAAAGCACATCTTTTACATCACCTTGAATAATTCCTGCTTGAGTAGCAGCACCCATTGCAACAACTTCATCAGGATTTACGCTTTTATTTAGTTCTTTTCCAAATACTTTTTTAACTTCTTCTTGAACTAAAGGCACACGAGTTGAACCTCCAACCATTACTACTTCTTTAATCTCGTTTTTGCTAATTCCTGCTTCACTTATAACTTCATTGATTTTTGTGATAGTTTCAGCCACAAGTGAGTCAATCATTCCTTCAAATTGAGCTTTTGTAATTGTTTTTACAAGGTGTTTTGGACCTGTTGCGTCAGCTGTAATGAATGGTAAATTCACTTCAGTTTGATTTGTGCTTGAAAGCTCTTTTTTAGCGTTTTCTGCTGCTTCTTTTAATCTTTGTAACGCCATTTTGTCATTTCTTAAATCAATTCCTTGCTCATTTTTAAACTCAGTTGCTAAGAAATCAATTAATTTATTATCAAAATCATCTCCACCTAAAAACGCATTACCACCAGTTGCTAAAACTTCTACAACACCATCACCAGTTTCTAGAATTGTAACGTCAAATGTCCCACCACCTAGGTCATATACTGCAATTTTTTCAGCACTTACTTTATCAAGACCATAAGCTAGAGCTGCTGCGGTTGGTTCGTTTATAATTCTTAATACATTTAATCCTGCGATTTGACCTGCTTCTTTAGTAGCTTTTCTTTGTGCATCGTTAAAATATGCTGGAACGGTAATTACTGCATCAGTTACAGGTGTTCCTAAATAGCTTTCAGCATCTTCTTTAAGTTTCATTAAAACTTTTGAAGAAATTTCTTGTGGAGTGTAAGTTTTACCTGCAATTTCTATCGCACAAGCACCATTTCTATCTACTATTTTATAAGGTAAATGTTTTGCCGCTTCTTTAGCATTATCTTCATTCATCATAAGACCCATAATTCTTTTAATTGAATAAATTGTTTTTTCTGGGTTTGCTACTGCTTGGCGTTTTGCACTATCACCTACTAAAACTTCGCCTTTATCTGTAAATGCTACTATTGAAGGAGTTGTGTTTTTTCCTTCTTTATTTGGAATTACTTTTTTTTCTCCACGCTCATAAATTGCTACACATGAATTTGTTGTTCCTAAATCTATACCTATTGCTTTTCCCATAATTTTCTCCTTTTATTTTGATACGCTTACTTTACAAGCTCTAATTATTCTGTCATTTATCATATAACCCTTTTGAAACATAGCTGCAACACAATTTGGCTCAAGCTCTGCTTCAACATGCATCATAGCTTCGTGATAACTAGGGTCAAATTCATCACCTTCATTAGCTACGATTTCTTTAATTCCGTGTTTTGCTAGGATATTTTTAAATAAACTTAAAGTATTATCAATACCTTGTTTAAGTTGTTTTGAAAACTCATCATCTGCTTCAAAATTACTAGCATTTTCTAATGCGTCTAAAACAGGTATTAAATCCTTAAGAAATCCTTCTTGTGCATATAAAACAGCACTTTGCTTATCTTTTTCTAAGCGTTTTTTATAATTTTCAAAATCTGCATTAGCTCTAAGATAAGCGTCTTTTAATTTTGCAAATTCTTCATTTGCCTTATCAAGCTCTGCTCTTAAAGCAATTTCTTCATTACTTAACTCATTTTGTTCGCATTCACAATTTTCATTGCATTCGCAAACTTCTTCGTTATTTACTACATTTTCTTCTTGCGTGGCTTTTTCGCTCATATCGCCTCCCTTAATTGATTTAAAACATTTTCATAATCTGTAAAAATACTACCTGCAATTATTAAAGAGCTTTTATTTTGCATATAATTACAATCTAATTTAACTCCCATAAAATCAGGTAAAAATAGCTCATCATAAATCAAGTTATTAGTAAAATAATCAAGTAACTTTAAATTCATAATAGAACTAAATGAAGAAAGTTTTACAATATTTGCAAAAATTTTTTCTCCACATATAAATTTAATTTTATTTTTAAAAGAATTTTCAATATCACTTAAAGTATTTATTAAATTTAATCTATATAAAATCGTCTTAATATCATTTATCTCGTATCCTTTTAACTGATTAAAAAGTATATTTAATTCATCGTTAAAATCAATCAAAACCCTATTTTCTATAAAATCTAAAATAATAAATCTATTTTCAATGTTTAAAATATCATTTAAAAATATTTTTTTGTTATCAACAATAAGGAAAAACAAATCATTCTCGTTAGCAACTCTTAATAAATTTAAAGTTGAGTTTAATTCTAATTTAGAATTTAATTCATAATTAAAAAATTGCTTCCAATAATATTTCATAGCTTTTTGAGTAGGAATTCTTCCACCGCTTGCGTGAAGTTTTGAAATATAACCATCACTATCAAGTTGTTTAAAATAAACTCTTATAGTGCTTGCAGGAACATTCAAACTATCTTGCAATAACATAGAGCCAATTGGATTTTGCTCGCTTAAATAAGCTTTAATCATTTGCTCTAGTATAAAATCAGTTTTTTTACTCATTATCACTCATACCTTAAAATTGATAAATGAATTATATCACTTGAGTTGTTAACTATCAAGTAACTATTTAGTCTAATACACTCAACTTAATTTAGTAAAATTATTTAATCATATATTTTATACATTATTTCGTATATATTTTATTTTTTAATGTATTGATTTAAGGATATTTTGTATTTTTTATATTTTTTTACAAATATAAACTCCGTTTTAGCGAAGTTTAATTTTTAAAATCGTATAATTTAAAAATGATTGAGACGAACGATATATTTAATTTATTACATAATGCGATAGAAAGTAAAGAAAATGGTAAGAAAATTTCTTTGCAAGCAATGTCGCAGCGTTTAGGATTACCTATGCGAACTTATCAAGACTGGCGTTTAGGTAATTCTAAACCACAAGCAGTAAAAGCTGTATTTACAATGCTTTGTGAATTAGATGATGATGAGTTATTATTTTTAATGTCTCGTATAAGAAAACAATTAAAGGATTAAAAGTGATTACCGAAAAGGAAAGAATAGAGCTTGATATGATATTTAATAGTATTAGAACAAGTAAAAAAAATATAATAAAAAGATATTTAAAAAATATCTGCAAAAAACTTTTATATCCTCGTAAAAAGCAATATAATCATCAATTTAATTAATTTTCAAATTCTTTAACCTAAATTAAAGAATTTGAATCATATCTTAGATATTTTAAATTATTTTATTTCAATACTTTCAATAATATCGCCTTGGCGGATACTATCAAGAACCTTTAAGCCATCTTCATTATTAACTTGACCAAAAATCGTATGAACTCCATCTAAGTGTGGTTGTGCTGAATGACAAACAAAAAATTGAGAGCCACCAGTATCACGACCAGCGTGAGCCATAGATAAAGTCCCTCTTAAATGCTTATGCTCTTGATTTTTGCATTCACATTTAATATTCCAACCAGGACCACCTGTGCCTGTGCCTAAAGGACAACCACCTTGAATAACGAAATTAGGAATTACTCTATGAAATTTTAGACCATTATAAAATCCATTTTTTGCTAAATGAACAAAATTTAAAGTAGCTTGCGGGCTATCTTTAAATAAAGTTAATTTCATATCACCTTTATTTGTCTTAATAATCGCTTCATTAATATTTTCTAAATCTGCAAAATTGTCATATACTTTTAACATAATTTTTCCTTATTCTATATTTGTATAAACTGCTTGAACATCATCATCTTCTTCAAGCTTATCTAATAATTTTTCAAGTTCAGTGATTTGCTCTTCACTAAGACTTATTGGATTGTTTGGGACATATTCAAGTCTTCCACTAACAAGCTCTAATTTAAGCTCATCAATTCCTGTGCTAAGCTCTTTAAAGCTATCATAAGCTCCGATAATTCTTACATTTTCTTCTTCATCTTCTAATTCTTCTAAACCAAAATCAATTAGGCTTAATTCTAATTCTTCTAAATCCATATTAGGTTTTTTACATACAAAAACACTTTTTCTTGAAAATAAAAATTCTAAACTACCATTTACAAGTGGAGTAGCTCCGTTTTTATTAAAAATAGCTTTTATATTAGCTGCGGTTCTATTGGTATTATCAGTAGCAACTTCAACTATAATTTGCACTCCGTAATTAGCTTTAGCTTCATAATGAAGGCTTTTAATATCGTTTCCATCTTTACCTGCTGCTCTTTTTAATGCCGCGTCAATATTATCTTTTGGCATATTTTGAGCTTTTGCTGTTGCTATTGCTGAACGAAGTTTTGCGTTCATTTCAGGGTCAATTCCACCTTCTTTTGCTGCAACTTCAATAGCTTTTGCTAATTTTGGAAATATCTTACTCATCTTATCCCAACGAGCTTCTTTTGCTGCACGTCTGTATTCAAACGCTCTTCCCATATTCACCTCTTATAATTAAAATTTGGTTAAGATTTTACAAAAACAAGGATAACTAATGATTAGACCTGCTAGAATGAGTGATTATAAGGCTTGCGAGATTTTAGACTTAGCAATGGCTGAGTTTAGTGAAAACTTTTTTAACGAGAAAGACTATCATAAAAAAATAGAAAAATTTTATGAATTTTTTGGCAAGGAAAAAACTAGATTTTGTCTTGATAATTTATTTGTATATGAAAAAGACAATCAAATTATTTCAATTTGTTGTGCTTATGGCGATAGAGAATATAATGATGACGCTTTAAAGCAATATTTAAAAAATATAAACTCAAATTATGAGATTATAAAAGAATGCGATAAAGATGAATTTTATATAGATAGTGTAGCGATAATTCCTAGCTATAGAAAAATGGGGATATTAAAAGAAATGCTTGAATATGCAATTAATATAGCAAAAAATAAAGGTTATAAAAAAATTACACTAATAACCAAATCTTCACAAATATACGAAAGATATGGTTTTAAAGTAATAAATGAGTGCAAAGAATTTGAAAACTATTTTAAAATGCTAAAAGAAATTTGAATATATTAATTTACAAATAGTGCAAAAAACAATAATTATAAAAACCCATCTAATTATATTTATATTAATTTTTAGAAGACATTTACCACCTAAATAAGCGCCTATTATCCCACCTATTCCCATAATAAGACCAAGTTTAATTAAAACATCATAAAAGCACAAAAAGAAACATAAAGAACAAACATTGCTTGTAGTGTTTAATAATTTAGTATTTATTGATGCTTGCTTTAGATTAAATCCTAATAAAGAAGTAAATGCTAATATCCAAAATGAGCCAGTTCCTGGTCCTATAAAACCATCATAAAATCCCAAAATAACACCAAAAATTATTAAAAATAAAGTAGTGCTTAAAATAGCTTTTTTGTTTATATTCCCTAGATTTGGCTTAAAAATAGTATAAATAAATACTAATATTAAAATAACTAAAATAAGTGGCATAATAGCTTCATTAGATATTAAAAGCAAAACATAACTTCCAAGAATTGAAAAAATTGCTGTTATTAAAATTCCAAGTCTTAATTCTTTAAATTTTATTTCTTTTCTTAAACTAAATACAGCAGAAACTGCAGCCATACTAGCTTGTAACTTACTAGTTGCAATAGCTAAAGATGGTGGCACTCCAAGTCCTAAAATCACAGGCAATGTAACAAGTCCGCCACCACCCACAATAGCATCAATAAAACCACCAATAAAAGAAGCTAAAAAGCCTATAAAATATTCTAATAAACTAAATTCCATAAAGAAATTATATAATAATTTTAGTTAAATTATACAAGACTAAATAAGTTTATAAAAAGTCTTTTGTATAAATAAATTTTATAATTTGTAATAAAAATTATTTTAAATAATATTCATAAGTTAGTTTAAGTAAAGTTATAAAAACAATAACTAAAAATATTTTTTTGATAGAATCACTTTTATATTTTAAAACAAATTTAGCACCTAAAAATGCTCCAAATATACCACACATAGCCATTTTTAAACCAAGCGAATAATAAATCTTAAAATCTATCATAAATATTATAAGAGAAATCATACCGCTTGCCATACACAAAGCCTTAGCATTAATACTTGCTTGTTTAATATCTTGACCTATTAAACTAATGCTAGCAAATATCCAAAATGAACCTGTAGCAGGCCCTAAAAATCCATCATAAAATCCTATCAATAAGCCAAAAAACGTATAGAATAATTTTTCACTCATTATTTGCTTAGCTTTAATACTACCTAGTTTTGAATTGAAAATAGAATATATAAAAATCAATAAAAGAGTAAATAATATAATGGGTTTTAATGGTTCAGGATTAATTATTAAAAGAACCCTAGCACCTAAAATACCACCTATTATGCTAAAAATCATTCCTATAAATACTTTTTTAAATTCTATATATTTAAAAAGGGTTGAAAACGAACAACACATCGCAAACATTGCTTGAAATTTATGAGTGCTAATGGCTAATTGTTCTCCTAAACCAAAAGCAATTAGCATAGGTATTATAATAAGCCCTCCACCGCCGCAAATTGCATCAATAAAGCCAGCAAATAATGCCGATATTAAAACTATAATTTCTTGGATAATACTAATTTCTGGCATTTTTAATTAATTCTTGTAAAGAATTTTCATCATTAGTCTGAGATATTCTATATAAAGCAAAATCGTATTTTAAAGGGTCTTCATCACAAAAATTTTTTAAAGCCTTACTAAGCTCTAGCATACATTTTTGATCGGCTTGTTTTCTTTTAATAAGCCCTAACATAAGCCCCATTTTATGTGTATGTGTATCAAGTGGCATTAGTAAATCAGCAGGGCTAATTTCACTAAACAAACCTAAATCTAAATTATCATTTCTTACCATCCAACGATAATACATACAATATCTTTTATACGCACTTGTATTATTAACTTTACTAAAAAAGAATTCATACCCATCACTTCTATAATCATTCAATGAATAAATCTCAGTAATTAAAGCTTGAATAACTTCTAATATTTTATTATTTTTGCTTGTTTTATAAATTTTATGACTAAAATCTTTTATACTTGATTTTTCTTTAAATCTTTTTAGACTAATAAAAATTTCTGCTACGTCTCTTTCGTTTTGAAATCTATATTTGTGATTTATTTGCCTTATTTCTTCATCACTTTTATTAAGTAAAGTAAAATCAAGTTTTTTTAAAAATTTTACTATAGCACCAGCATTTCCATACGCAAATAAAGCGCATATTAAAGCAATAAATTCTATATCTTTGCTATTAATATTATCATATACTACTTGCAATGGGTCAGGGTGTGAATATAAATTATCAATTGTATTTTTAATACCACTTTGCTCATCTAATAATTTTTTTATCATATTCTCTCTTTTAAAGAAGTAATTTTTATATAAGATTCTTCTAATCTACTTCTACTTATTTTACCATCATCTACTGCTTGACTTATAATATCAACAACATAACTTGCTGTATCTCCATACTTTATCCTAGATAATCCAAAATACAATATATCAACTCCAGCATTTATACTATCAATTATCCTATCTTTAAAATCTATACCATCTAAATCACCACCTAAGATATCATCACTTACTATTACCCCATTAAATGATAAATCATTTTTTAATATATTAATGATTTTCTTAGACATATTTGCTGGTTTTTTATCTAGTATAGGATAAATTTTATTTGAAACCATTATCATATCAACTTTATTAGTTTGTGTAAAATCATAAAATGGCTTTAAAAAACTTAATCTATAATCTTTAACAAAACTTGAAGAATTATTCATATCTCCAGGAAAAGTTTTAGCTGCTATTAAAATATTACTTTGCCTAAAAGCATCAGAGTATTCTCTAGCATAGATACTAAGTTTATCTAATAAATCATTAGTTATACTAGTATTTACCCCTAATGTTAAATTTAAATTAAGTCCTAATTCTTTTAAATTTAAAGCTGATTTTAGATAATTCAATCTAGCATCATTAATATTTAAATTCTGATTAATAAAATCAGGTTCTTTACAATATAAAAAATCATAATTTTTATCTAAATCTTTATAATCAATACCTAAAAATAATGGATTTACAATTGCTATATTTTTAAATCTACTTACTAATTTTTTTGCCTGTTCAATATCTGTGAAATTATTTGCCCTAAAAACTATACCACCAACTTTTCCAAGACTAGCTTCTTGACCTAATTTTCTTATATTGTATTCTTTAATATCTTTTCCATTAAAACCTATCATAATCATCTGACCAGCTAGTCTTTGGGTGCTTATATTTGATAAATTTTGAGAATACAATACAATATTTATAAATAATATAATTAAAAATTTTTTCATTTTTTTAATAAATCTTGTAAGCTAGTTTTTACATTCTTGCCATTTAAAATTAATAAAATTTCATTAGCAATAGGACAATATATATTATGTGTTTTTGCAATTTTACAAACTGATTTAGTGGTATCAATTCCTTCAGCAACTTCATTTAATTCTTGCTTAATTTCATCTTGATTATAGCCCTTTGCAAGCATTAATCCCACTCTGTAATTTCTTGATAATGTTGAGCTAGCAGTTAAAAATAAATCACCTGCCCCACTTAAACCTAGAAAAGTATTATCTTTAGCACCAAAAAACTTACCAAATCTAGTAATTTCTATAAGACCACGAGAAATAAGAGCAGCTCTTGCGTTATTACCTAATTCTAATCCATCACAAATTCCACTAGCAATAGCAATAATATTTTTATATGCACCACAAATCTCAGCACCAACGACATCATTATCGGTGTATGTCTTTATAAAACTAGGAAAAAAATTAGCAAATTCTTGATTTAACTTATCATTAACACCACTAATTACAAGTGCTGTTGGTAAATTTTTACTAACTTCTGCTGCAAAAGATGGGCCAGTTAAAACACTAATATTTTCTATTGGAAAAAACTTAGAAAATACATCGTGTAAAAACAAGTCTTGATAAATACCTTTTGAAGCGATTAATACATAATTATCATTTAAATTACTAAAGTTAGCTCTAAGATAATCATAGGTTCCTTGAGCACTTAATGCAAATATTAAATATTTACTTTTTTTAGCTTCGTTTATATCAATATATTCACCTGATTTTTTACTAAAAGAACAAATATTTACTTTGTTATTAAGTGAGATAGCATGAGCTATTGCACTACCCCACTTACCAGAACCAATTACGCTAATCATCCAAGCTTAGCCTTTAAAAGCTCATTTACTTTATTTGGATTAAAAGCTCCTTTGCCTTCTTTCATAGTCTGCCCTACAAAAAATCCAAACAATTTATCTTTACCCGACTTATATTCAGCTACCTTATCTGCATTCTTAGATAATATTTCATCTATTATTGCATTAATAGCACCATCATCACTAACTTGTTTTAATCCTAGTTTATCAATAGCATCGCTTACACTTATATCGTTTTCAAACAAATAAGCTAAAACATCTTTGCCTGCTTTATTTGATATTTCATTATTTTCAATAGCTTTTATCAAATCTGCTAATTTTTCTTTTCCCACAGGAGAATTTGTTATATTTAATTCACCTTTTAATAAACCCATTAATTCTACACTTAACCAAGTTGTACTAAGTTTTGGAGAACAACCTGATTTTATTAAATATTCAAAAAACATAGCCATTTCTAGTGAGCTTACTAAAACCTTAGCATCATCTTCTTTTAGCCCATACTCGCTAACATAACGAGATATTTTTTCATCTGCAAGTTCAGGAATTGCAACATTAATCATATCGGCACTAGCAAATACAGGTAATAAATCAGGGTCTGCAAAATATCTATATTCAGCAGCTTCTTCTTTGCTTCTCATAGGTTTTGTAACAAGTCTTGTAGTATCAAATAATCTTGTTTCTTGAACTACTTCACTATCATACTTACCATCCATCCAAGCAGCTATTTGGCGTTCTTTCTCATACTCTATTGCTTTTTGAATAAATTTAAAACTATTTAAATTCTTAATTTCTACTCTTGTATAAAATTTATTATCGCCTTTAGGTCTAATAGATATATTAACATCACATCTAAAAGAGCCTTCTTGCATATTAGCATCACTAATATCTAAAAATCTAATAATAGAATGAAGTTTTTTAAGATAAGCTACAGCTTCATCAGCACTTCTAATATCTGGCTCACTTACAATCTCAAGTAGTGGAGTTCCCGCACGATTTAAATCTACTAAAGAATTATCGTTTTCGTGAATATTTTTACCTGCATCTTCTTCAAGGTGAGCTCTAGTAATTCCTACTATTTTTTTACCAAAATCACCTTCAATTTCTAATTTTCCACCTTCAACTATTGCCACATCAAATTGTGATATTTGATAAGCTTTAGGTAAATCAGGATAAAAATAGTTTTTTCTATTAAAAATACTTACTTCATTAATTTTTGCATTAATTGCTTTACCAAAATATATAGCCTTTTGTAAAGCTTCTTTATTTAATACAGGTAAAGCTCCAGGCAATGCCAAACACACAGGGCAAACATTAGTATTAGCAACTTCACCAAAACTTGTCGCACAAGAACAAAAAATCTTAGTTTTTGTATTAAGCTGAGTATGAACTTCTAAACCAATAACTACTTCAAATTCCATTAATGCTCCTCATCAATTGCAATAGCACTAGCTATATATACATAAGTTAAAATCATAAATACAAACGATTGTAAAAATGCCATAAATGTTAAAAGAAAATATGGTGGAAGCGGAGCTACGATTGGAACTAAAGCCAAAATAACACCTAAAAATAAATCATCTCCTTTAATATTTCCAAAAAGACGGAAAGATAAAGAAACTATACGAGAAAAATGTGATATCACTTCAACAACAAACATAAGTGGAGCAATCAATTTAACAGGACCAAAAAAATGCTTGAAATACTTAAAAAATCCTTGAGTTTTTATGCCTTCGTAATGATAGTATATAAAAACAATTATTGCTAAAGGAAGTGTTAAATTTAAACTAGCACTAGGAGCTTCAAATCCAGGAATTATACCTATTATATTGCTTACAAAAACAACTAATCCAAGAGTAGCGATTAAAGGAACATATTTTAAAGCTGCTTCCTTTGAGCCTAAAGTATCTTTACCCATAGATAAAACACCATCTAAAAACATTTCCATAATATTTTGAATACCTTTTGGAACTAATTGCATTTTAGAAGTTGCTAATTTTGCTAAAACCAAAATAATTGCAATAACTAAAACGAAATGAATTAAATAAGTAATCGCTTTATTGTCATCAGCTATAAAATCACTAAATAAAAATAAATTGTGCATTTATTATCCTTAAAATTTGAAAGTAATCTGCTGATTTTACAAAAGCTAATTTAGTATTTGGTTAATGTTTTTGTAAAAAATATGGAATATGATTTGCTTAATTTAAACATATTTAAAATAAGGAAAAATAATGAGATTTATGATATTTTTGATATTTATATTAAATTCCTTAATGGCTTCACAAATAAAAGATATAGCAAATATTGTTGGAGTTAGGGATAATGAATTAATCGGATATGGTTTGGTTGTTGGTCTAAATGGTAGTGGAGATGGTTCTAGTAGCGAATTTACTATTCAATCAATTGCAAATATGCTAGGCTCTATGAATATCAAAATAAACCCTGATGATATTAAAAGTAAAAATACCGCAGCAGTTATGATTAGTGCAAAATTACCTGCCTTTGCAAAAAGTGGGGATAAAATTGATGTAAATGTAGCTTCATTAGGTGATGCTAAAAGTTTAAAAGGTGGAACACTTTTATTAAGTGCTTTAAAAGGTGTTGATGGAAATATTTACGCATTAGCTCAAGGAGCGCTTAGTATAGATAGTAGTGGCAAAGGTGCTAGTATGACAAATGCAAAAATAACAAATGGGGCTAGTATAGAAAGAGAAGTTAATTTTGATTTTAACAATCAAGAAAGAATTACTCTAAGTCTAAAGCAAAATGATTTTGCACTAGCTAGTAAAATAAAAAATGCAATAAATAAAGCTTATGATTTAGATATAGCAAAAGCTACAGATGGTAAAACAATAATAATAGAAAGACCAGAAGAAGAAAGTGCAGTTGATTTTATAGCAAAAGTATTATCGCTAGATGCTGGAGAAATAAACGCAAATAGTAAAATCATAATAAATGAAAAAACAGGAACGATAATAAGTGGAATTGATGTAGAAGTTAGTCCTGTTTTAATATCTCATGGAAATATAACAATTAAAATTGAACCTAAAAGACCTTATGAGCTAAAAGACAATGAAGTTGATTTAAAAGATGGTAGTGTAATTGATACTAGCTCAAATATTTTAAGAATTACTAACGATAAAATAACTTTAGCAAATATCACTAGAGCCTTAAATAAACTAGGTGCAAGCCCTGCTGATGTAATAACGATTATTAAAAATTTAAAACAAGCTGGAGCAATTAATGCTGAATTGGAGATTTTATAATGGATATATCAAAAATTTATGAAAATACATATAAAAATACTCTACCAAATACAAATACCTTAATAAAATTAAGCGAAGATAGTAAAAATAATTTTTCTAATTTATTAGAAAAAGAAATTAATAAAATAGAAAATAAAAAATCTCATGAAATTTTAAATTCTAATTTAATAAACCAGCCAAATACTGCAAAAGTAGATGAAAAATTGTTAAAAGAACAAACAGATGCTTTTGAAGCATTTATGATAAAAAGTGTCCTTGATATTAGTCTTAAATTAGAAAATCCACTATTTGGAAAAGACGCTGGAGATGATATTTATGGCTCAATGTATAATGATGCTATGAGTAAGGCTTTAAGTGGTGGGCTTGGATTTTCTGAAATGCTATTTAATTTTTTAAAAGAAAGGCTATAAAGTTTTTTAAACTAATTCCGATATAGTATGCAAATATTATAAAAAGGTTGAAAAATGTTAAACTCACTTAGTTCATCTATGGTATATTCAAGCCAAGATATTATGAAGCCAAAAGCTACAAAAAGTGAAAATGTTGATAAAACTGAAGTTAAAGAAACCAAAAGTTCTTTGAGCCCAAAAGCAGCTGCTATAGCTGAGCAAATTGCAAATGGAACTTATAAAATTGATTTAAAATCTACCGCAAATGCAATTGCAAATGAGTTATGCTAATGATAGAAAAAAGGCTAGCTACTGCTAATAATCTTTTATTAAAAATTATTAGCATAACAGAACAAGGAATAAGTGATATTAAAGAAGCTAGAAAAGACAGACTTGATACTCAAAATAAGGAAAAAGTAGAAGCACTTAATGCTTTTTTAAAAGAAAAACAAGCTTTAGATAATGCCTTACTTGAATTAGCTACTAAAAATAATGGTAATTTATCAGATTTATTAAGTGAAAAATCAAGCGATTTATTACAACAATTAAAATTTAATTTAAATTACTTATTAGCAAAAAACAAAGAATATGCAAAATATGTGCTAAGTGTTAAAGAATTTTATGATTCTTTACTTGAAGAAATGTTAAAAGATAGCATAGAAACTAACGGATACAAACAAGAATTTAAAAGCACAACAACACTAAATCATAAAATATAAATATCTTTTAAAAGATATTTATACAGCTGATTTGCTTTGCCATTTTTTACTTTTCCAACGATATGTATTAGCAAGTCCTCTTAAAAGTTCATCAACTACAAAAGCACTCCATATTCCAACCATGGCAAAATGTAAATGTATCCCTAAAATATAAGCTAAAGGAACGCTAACTCCCCACATAAAAACAATTCCAGCATAAAAAGGAAAAGCAGCATCCCCACTAGCCCTTAAAGAATTAACCATTACTATATTTAAAGCTCTTGAACTTTCTAAGAAAAAACTTATTATAAAAAGCGGTTTTATAATATTTATTAATTCATTGCTTAAACTAAGTGCTTGAAATATATAATCTTGAATTAAAAAAACAAAACTAGCATATACTAAACTACAAATTATTGCAATTTTTAATACTTTAAAACTTTGTTTATACGCTTTTTCAAATTCTTTTGCACCAACTAGCCTACCGATGATTATCTCATTAGCCACACTTAAAGCAGAGCTAGTAGTAAATATAAACATTGAAATTTGAAAAAATATACTTTGAATACTTAAAGCATCTTTTCCTAATAATCCAACAAAAGCAAAAATAACCATATATTGTGCTGACCATAGTAGATTTTCTCCTGCACTAAAGCCACCTATTGTCAAAATATTTTTTAATATTTTTTTATTAATTTTAAAAAATAGCTCAAAATAAATCTTAAGTTTTGCAATCTTAAAATATATATAAATTAGCATTGCAAGGCTTACTATCCTAGAAATTACACTTGAAATTCCCACTCCAAATAAGCCTAAATCATATTTATATAAAAATATAGCATTAAAAACAATATTAACTGCATTCATAATAAGCGATACAATCATTAATTCCTTAGCCTTAGCATAAGTTCTAATGACAGATGATAAAGCTATATTTAAGCAATCTAACAATATTACATAAGCTATAGTTTGTAAATATATTAATGAATAATCAAATATATCATTAGGAACATTTAACAACCTAAGCATATTGCCATCAAAAAAATTAATTATAAAAAATATCAAAATACCTAAAACCATATTAAAAGATATACTAATATGAGCTGACCTTATTGCTAAGTTTTTGTTATTAGCGCCTAAAGCTTGAGATATTAATACACTTGAACCAATTGAAAGGAATGAAAATATAGTTGTAGCTATTATAAAAATCTGATTTGCACTACTCATAGCTCCTATTAAAAACACATTGTATCTACTAATCATAATAGTATTTATGACAATAGAACTAAAACGAAGTAACATTTCTAAATAAATATTTAAAGATAATTTATAAAAATTAATTTCTTTCATAGCATTACTTAGGACTAAATGAAATTCTTAAAGAATTTCATTTAGGAATTATCTTCTTGATAAATAGTTTGTATCAAATTTATTGTTTATAAAATCAGGATTTTCCATCATAGAAATATGAAAATCTTTTGTAGTTTTAATACCACTTACTATTAATTCTTGTAAAGCACATTTCATCTTATGAATTGCCATCTCTCTTGTAGGAGCCCACACAACAAGCTTACCTATCATACTATCATAAAACGGAGGAACGCTGTATCCTTGATAAACATGGCTTTCCATTCTCACATTTGCACCTGCAGGAGCTGTATATCTACTAATTGTCCCAGGACAAGGTGTAAATGTTTTAGGGTCTTCTGCAGTAATTCTGCACTCAATTGAATGACCTTTAAAATTTATCTCTTCTTGTTTAGGTAGAGCTTTTCCTTCAGCTACATTTATCATATGACGAATAATGTCTTCTCCACTACACATTTCACTTACGCAATGCTCAACCTGTAATCTTGTATTCATTTCAATAAAATAAAAGTTTTGATAATCATCTAATAAAAACTCAAATGTCCCTGCACCTTCATATCCAATAGCTTTAGCTGCTCTTATAGCAGTTTCTAATAATTTTTCTCTAGTAGCTGGCTCTAAAATTCTAGCTGGACTTTCTTCTATTAGCTTTTGATGTCTTCTTTGCATAGAGCAATCACGCTCACCTATATGAATAACATTTCCAAAACTATCTCCTATAATTTGCACTTCAATATGGCGTGGATTTTTAATGTATTTTTCAATATACATTCTACCATCACCAAATGCACTTGTAGCTTCGCTTTCAGCAGACCAATATGCTTTTTCTAAATCAGCAGCCTTTTCAACCACACGCATACCACGACCACCACCGCCTGCAGCAGCTTTTAAAATAACAGGATAGCCCATTTCTTCAGCTAATTCTTTTGCAACTTCTACTCCACTAATAGCCCCATCACTACCTGGGATTACTGGAACACCTGCTCTTTTCATAACTTGTTTAGCTTTACTTTTATCACTCATAGTATTCATAGCTTCTACGCTAGGACCTATGAATTTAATATTATGACGCTCACAAATTTCTACGAAATTTTGATTTTCACTCAAAAAGCCATATCCAGGAAAAATCGCATCAGCACCACATAATTCAGCAGCACTAATAATTGATGGGATATTTAAATAACTCTCGCTTGATTTTGGACCACCAACGCAAATACTAGCATCACAATATTTTAAATATAAAGCGTCTTTATCAGCACTAGAATATATACAAATAGCTTCTTTACCCATTTCTTTAATCGTTCTAATAGCTCTTAGAGCTATTTCTCCACGATTAGCAATTAAAATCTTTTTAATCTCTCTCATTGCAACCTACTTATAGTTTTTCAACTGCAAATAATTCTGTTCCATACTCCACAGGTTGTCCATCTTCTACTAAAGCGCTTACGATTTTGCAATCAAATTCAGCTTCAATTTCATTCATAATTTTCATAGCTTCAATAATGCAAATTGTATCGCCTTTTCTCACTGTTTGACCAACTTTTACGAAACTAGCTGCCCCTGGACTTGGTGCTTGATAAAATGTTCCTACCATTGGGCTTGTAATTGCTGGATGAGTGTTTTTAGCAGGTTGTGCTTCATTTACTACATTTACATTAATTGGTGCTGGAGCACTTTGTGGCATTACTGCAGGAATTGGTGCGCATTCAACAACCGTTCCTTGCTTTTCTAAGCTAATTTCAAAATCGCCTTCTTTGATTTTGATTTTGCCTATATTTGCTTGAGCAAACATATCTATTAATTCTTTTATTTCTTCTCTTTTCATTTTCTCTCCTGATATAAAATTCTGACAATTTTAATGTTATAAATATAACAAAAATAAAATTATAACTTATAATAGCATATACTTTTAATTTCGTGTTTCAAATTCTCACATTTTTTAAAACTCATTAACAATATTTATTATGCTTTTAAATTCTTTTTCAATATTTTCACTAAAAGAAAAATTATGAATATAAATATGCAAATAATTATCTTTATAAAAAAGACTTATTTTGTGATTAATAAGTTTTGCATTATTACTAATAATATCTAATTTCTTAGGATTTAAGAATTTAAAAACTTCTAAATTATTATTAGAATACAATTTAAAATATTTATTAAAATCTACATTATCAAGTAAAATTAAAGGCTCTTTAACTCCTAAAATATCCTTAATATCGCTATTACTAACTATTATAAAATCTTTCATTTTTATATTTTTTTTACGAATATAAATTCCTTTAAAAATATCTTTTTCTCTTTTTTTATCTTTTTGTGTGTAGTAAGTGTTTTTAATATTAACCTTTAAAATATCTAAATCATCTTTATTATAAGCAAATTCTATATTTAAACTTTCACTATTTATTATGCCTTTTTTAATATCGCTTATATTTGATATTTCATTAAAATTATTGCTAATGAAAAATGGTTTGATTATATTTTTATACTGAATATAGCTAATAAAAAATGATGAAATTATAATAAATACTATCAAAATAAACATTATATAAATATTTTGAAATTGCCTAGCAATACCCCAAATTAAATATATTGCCAAACACACAATACAAATTATTCTAAAAACTTTTAAAAACTCTATCATTTTGCCTCATTAAATTCTTTTATAATTCTTAAAACACTTTTAAATTCATTCTCAATATTAGAAGAAAATAAAAAATTATGAATATAAATTTCTAAATATTCATCGCCATAAATCACACTAAATCTATGATTTATATATTTTGCAGCTGTTACGATATTTCTTAATTTTTTAGGATTTAAAAATTTAAAATCCTTAACCATATCGCTAGGATATAAAATAAATTTTTTATTAAATTCTACATTATCACTCAAATAACTAATCTTTTGATTAAATAAAATTCCATTATTAAAATATAAAAATAACAATCTCCTATTAGCAAAAATACCAAAATTATTATGAATTTTCTTCTTAACCCTTATATAAGTTCCAAAAAAATCAATGCTTAAATACTTAATCTTAACATCAAACATACCTATACTATCAACTTTTAAAAAAGAACAAAACAAAATATCTAAACCATTTTTTCTATAAGCATTAAAAATATAAGCCCTATCAGAAGCTATTAATGTATCTTTATATTTTTCCTTATCTTCAATCAAAACGAAATTATGTTTATAAAAAAACGGTAATACATATAAAAAAAGATTAAGAGTATAAATTAATAAAGCAAGTAATATTAAAGATACCATTAAATATAAAAAATGACTAAAATGAGTTAAATTCATATCCTTGCTAATATAATAATCATCTATTGCTAAACATAATTTATAAAATGCAAAAACAACTAAAACTATAAAAATAAGTTTTAATGTTTTAATCATTTAAATAAATCTTTTACATTAGGATTGCTTTTAATTTCATCTTTTACTTCATAAAAATCAGCTTTTATAAAATTAAAAGCATTAGCTATTAAATTATTTGGAAAACTCTCGCAATAATTGTTATAACTTGTAACTGCTGAATTATAAGCTCTTCTAGCAGCACTAATTTGCTCTTCACAATCTTTTAAAGCATTTAAAAGATTATTAACACTTGAGTTTGCCTTTAAATCAGGGTAATTTTCAAGTTTTATATTTAAATTCCCTAAAGCTTTGCTTAGTTCGTTATTTAAAGCAAATTTTTCTTTAGTATTATTTGAATACATAGCATTTTCTCTAAGTTTTACAATATTTTCTAAAGTATCTTTTTCGTATTCAAAATAAGCTTTTATAGAAGCTATTAAATTAGGTATTAAATCATATCTTTGTTGAAGTTCAACATCAATACTTGAATAAGTATTTTTTACATCATTTCTTCTTGCTATTAAAGAATTATAAGTAAAAATAACCATAATAATCACTAAAAACAAAATAGCCAAAATCACATAAATTATTTCCAAAACTAACTCCTTAAATATTTTTCAATTTCATTTTTAAATTCTTGTATCTTTTCATCTATGTTAAACTCATCAAAATACTCTAAATGAGCTATATTTACGCCCGTATAATTATAAATAAACTCATCAAGTCTAGTATCAATCTCGCCAATCATCACAACACAAACAATATCAAAACCATTATCTTGCAATGCTTTTATGCTTAAAATCGTATGATTTATCATACCCAAATAATTCCTAGCAGCTAAAATCACTTTACGCTTATGTTTTTTCATAAAATCAATCATAGTTAAATTATCATCAATAGGACAAAAAAGACCCCCAGCTAATTCAATAATCATTTTATCATCAATAGGCAAGATTAAATCATTTATAGAATATTCAATATTATCAACCTTTTTTGCTATGTGTGGTGATGCAGGAGTATTTAAAAATATCCCTTCTTTATGAACTTTTACATTCTTTACAAAACGCCTTAAAATATCGCTATCTTTATTACAACCTGCTTGAACTATTTTAAAATAAGAATAATTAAAAGCTTTACACAAAGCAACACATAAATGAGTTTTACCAGCGTCAGTATGAATGCCACATATATACATTTTTATCCTTTTTAGTTAGAATAAATTGTATTTTAACAAGTAAAGGATATAAAATGAAAGAAATATTTTTATGTTCAATTTGCAATGTAAAAAGTGGAAATTGTAGCGAAGATTGTGCGTATTGCACCCAAAGTAAGCATTATAATACAAATATTAATGTATATGATTATAAGGATATTAATACTATTTTAAACGAAGCAAAAATAGCTAGTGAAGCTGGTGCTTTAGGATTTTGCCTTGTTACTTCTGGTCGTGGAATTGATAGTAAAAAGCTAGATTTTATTGCAAGAGCAGCAAGTGCTATTAAAGAAAGTGGCTTGCATTTACACCTAATTGGCTGCAATGGAAGAGCTAGTTATAAGGATTTAGTATTTTTAAAAGAGCATGGAATAGATAGTTATAATCACAACCTAGAAACCGCCAAAAGCAATTTTAAAAATATCTGCACAACTCATACTTATGAAGAAAGATATGAAACTAATCAAAACGCTATAAATGCTGGGCTTGGCATTTGCTGTGGTGGGATTTTTGGCTTAGGCGAAAGCGATGAGCAAAGAGCTGAATTACTTGATGCTCTTGCGACTTTAAAGCCGCACACAAGTCCAATTAATTTTTATATAAAAAATGAAGCTTTAAAAATAAAAGCTAAAGAAATCACCAAAGAAGAAGCTATTAATATAATAAAACTTGCAAAAGAAAAACTACCAAATACAAGACTAATGGCTGCAGGTGGTAGAGAATTTGCATTTAAAGATGATTTTAAAGCTATGTTTGAAGCAGGGATAAACGCTATCGTGCTAGGAGATTATCTGACTACAAAAGGCGAAGAAAAACATAAAGATGTAGAACTCATCTTAAAAAGTGGCTATGAAGTAGCTAAGAGTTGCTAAAGTGTAATTATGAATTTTAATGATGTAGATTTAAGCAATTGGAAGAATGTAAATATTGATGTAAATAGCCTATGGCTTATACAAAATAGAGATAATTCTGGCAAACATAAAAATATATATCATGGCAATTTTATCCCACAAATTCCAAATCAGCTAATTAGGCGTTATACTAAAGAAAATGAGTTAGTAATAGATCCATTTTTTGGAAGTGGGACAACTCTATATGAATGTGAAAAACTAAATAGAAAATTTTTAGGAATTGATATTAACGAAAAAATGTATGAATATGTTTTAAATACTATGGGAAATGATTTTGATAATTTAAGATATAGCCTAATAAATTATGATAATACAAATGAAAATATAACTCATTTAATCCAAGGAAAATTACAAAATTTAAATTCAAAATCAGCACAATTTATAATATTTCATCCACCCTATTTAGATATTGTAAAATTTACAAATCACAACAACGACTTAAGTAATATAAGTGATTTAAAAACCTTTATAAAAACATTTTTAAAAACTTGCGAAAATACTTTGCAATTTTTAGATAAAAATAGATATTTTGCTTTAGTTATAGGAGATGTTTATAAAGAAAGTGAAGTAAAGCCTTTGGGATTTTTGCTTATGAATGAGATTAAAAAGCACTTTAAAGTAAAATTAAAAGGAATTATCGTAAAAAACATAGAAGGAAATCGTGGTAAATTAGGAGTTAATTCTATTTGGCAATATCGTGCAATTAGAAGTGATTATTACATCTTTAAACATGAATATATTTTTGTATTCAAAAAGGAGTTTTGATGACTAAAACAGAGCTTTTTATAGACCTTGCAAAACCAGATGAAAACGGCTTTTCTCGTTGGGTTAGCGTGAGTGAGTTTGTTGGTGTTTATAAAGATTTGCAACTTGGCAATGGTGGGAGTTGGTGTAGGGCGAGTAGCACATTAGCAAAAAAATACAATATAGAAACTGATAAAAGCGTTACAAAAGGTAATGGTATAGACAGAATTAGATTAAATGGCTTTAATCAAAAAACCATATTTAATCAAAATATTAGAAAAGATATAAAAGATTATTATAAAAATCAAAAATGCGTAATGCTAGGGATAAATGGCAATAGTGAAAATACAAAAATAGAAATTGACCATAAAGACGGAAGAAAAAACGACCTAAGAGTAAGCGATACTAAAACGCAAGATTTAAAAGATTTTCAACCATTATGCAAAGCTGCAAATGATGCAAAAAGACAGATTTGTAAAACTTGTAAAGATACAAATATAAGATGGAGTGCTAAAAATATAAAAGGTAATCCTTATGATTTTTATAAGGGTGATGAAAGATACACCGATGAATTAGGTTGTATTGGTTGCTATCAATATGACCCAGTAGAATATCGCTTAGAATGTGTAAAAAGATTAATCAATGAAGCTTCTAAATTAACGAGCGAATTTATTTTAAATAAACTTTATAAAGATGATGATTTATGAATTACATAGGTTCAAAATTAAAATTATCAAGCTTTATTTTTGATGAAGTTAAAAACACTATCAAAATGGATTTAAAAGATTACGTTTTTTGTGATTTATTTAGTGGGACAAGCATTGTAGCAAGAACTTTTAAGCCATATGTAAAACAAGTCATTTCAAATGATATTGAGTTCTATAGCTTTGTATTAGCTAAAAATTACATTGGAAATAACTTTGATAAAAATAGAGCAGATTTACTTATCAAGGAGCTAAACCAAGTAATTTTAAAAACTTCGTTAAAAGGGTTTATTTATGATAATTATTCAGAATTTGCAAATAGACAATATTTCACAAACGAAAATGCTACTAAAATTGACACTGCTAGAATAACAATAGAAAAATGGCTTAAAAACTCATATATTAATAATCAAGAATATTATTTTTTACTAACATCTTTGCTTGAAAGTGCTGATAAATTAGCAAATACAGCATCAGTTTATGGTGCATTTTTAAAAAAAATTAAAAAAAGTGCCTTAAAGGATTTAGTTATAGAAAAAGCTGATTTTTTACCCACAAATCAAAACAATTTAGTATTTAATAAAAATGCAAATGAACTTATAAAGACAATAAAAGGAGATATTTTATACCTTGACCCACCTTATAATTCTCGTGAATATGGAGCTAATTATCATCTACTAAATACCATTGCAAAATATGATGAATTTATTCCAAAAGGTAAAACTGGGCTAAGAGATTATATTCGCTCAAATTGGTGTAAAAAAGCTAAAGTTTATGATGAATTAGAAGAGCTTATTAAAAATGCTAATTTTAAATATATTTTTTTAAGCTATAACGATGAAGGTTTATTGAGTTTTGATGATATTAAAAATATCTTTTCTAAATACGGGGAATATTCTTATATAAGCAAGGATTATCAAAGGTTTAAAGCAGATAGCAATAGAGTGCAAAAACAAAATAATACTATAGAATATTTACATATTTTAAGTAGATAAACAATTACTAACACTAACGAAAATGGCGTGGTAGTTTAAGGTATTGTGGTATTTATCATTAAAGATTTTTAAATCATTTTTACTTAAAAACCACTATAAATCAAAGACTAGCAAAGCTATGTTTGAAGCAGGGATAAACGCTATCGTGCTAGGAGATTATCTGACTACAAAAGGCGAAGAAAAACATAAAGATGTAGAACTCATCTTAAAAAGTGGCTATGAAGTAGCTAAGAGTTGTTAAAAATTTTATGGAATTTGAATTTTAAATCCAAATTCCATAAATAATTTATATAAAAATTTTTATATTTTTTTTAAAAAATTCAAAATACTATTAAATTAATATTTATTTTATTTGTTACAACTTAAGATACCCCCCCCCCATTGACACATATTAAAGCATTGCTAGATAGATATTTAAAGGCTTAAGAATAAAAAGTAAATTTTATGCTAATATACGGAGCTTAATTTAGAAATTATTATCAATAGGAGAATGAGAATGAAAATATCTCAAAAATTAGCAATTATAATTGCTGTGTCTTTAGTGATTTTATGCTCTAGTATGATTTATTTATCAAATAGTGCGATGAAATCAATTAGCGATGATACTGATGTATCTATTGAAAAATTAGTCTTAGACGATGCTTTAAAAACTGCTCAAAGCGTTGTATATAGTGTAAATCATATGACAGACCAGTTATATTTAGATTTAAAAAGTAAAGGCATTAGTAAAGAAGTATCATACAATAACACCATAAAATACTTAAGCAATATGGATTTACATAATAAATTAGTGAATTTTTTCGCAATGGATGAAGATGGAACCTACCTAGTTCATTATGTTCAAGCAAGAATTGGTAAAAATCATATAAATGACAAAGATATTTATGGAAAATACTTTATTCAAGATTTAATCAAATCATCAGCAAACCCAGATGGTGGATATGTTAAAACTAAGTTTTTTGATTCTATGATTAACAAAGAAAGAAACGTATTAATATACGCTCAAAAAGATATAGGTATGGGAATTATCTATGCTTGCACCGTGGATTTAGATGAAGGAATGAAAGAAATACAAAAAATCAACGACGATATGAACTCTCATATAAATGAATTTGGAATTAAATTCATAACATACGCAGTGATTATTGGGATAATAATACTTGCGATATTGATATTTTTTGTATTATTTCAAATCTCTAAACCACTTAATTATCTTACAAATAGAGCTACTGAATTAAGTAGTGGAGATGGAGATTTAACTCAAAAACTACCTGTAAATGGTAAAGATGAAATAGCAGCAACAAGTAAAGCCATTAATGATTTTATAGAAAAAGTTAGATTATTAATCGTAGATGCTAAAAATATAAGTAGCGAAAATGCTAGTGTAGCAAACGAGCTTTCTCAAAGTTCTTTAAATACAGGTCAAAGTGTTGAGCAAAGCTCTGTGATAGTAAGAGATGTAGCTAATAAAGGAGATAGTGCAAACTCTACTCTAGCAATCGGAGTTAAAGCTGCAGAAGATGGTAAAAACCAATTAGTAAATGCTCTAAAATATATAAATAATGTAAATAAATCTATTTCAGAATTAAATACAAAAATTATGCAAAGTGCGAATTTAGAAGCTGAAGTATCAGATAAGATAGTAAGACTTAGTCAAGATGCTGATAATGTTAAATCTATTTTAGAAATGATAAATGATGTAGCAGACCAGACTAATCTACTTGCATTAAATGCTGCAATTGAAGCAGCAAGAGCAGGAGAGCATGGGCGTGGGTTTGCCGTAGTAGCTGATGAAGTAAGAAAATTAGCAGAAAGAACCCAGCATTCATTAGTAGAAATAAACGCAACAATAAGTGTTATAACACAAGGTATAGAAGATGCAAGTGGTCAAATGAGCCTAAATGCAAAAAGCATTGGGGAACTGACGAAATTAGCTGATAATACTCAAAAAACTATGAACGATATGAATGAAGCTATGAATAATGTAATAGGAATTTCAAATCAAACCGTAGATGATTATATAATCACTAGCAAGGTTATGGATGATATATTATCAGGAGTTAATAATATCAATAAAATAACTCACGAAAACGCAAGAAGCGTAGAAGAAATAGCAGGAGCAGCAAATCATCTTAGCAACATTACAGAAAAATTAAACTCAAAACTAAATGAATTTAGAACTTGAGTAAATCATTTGCTAGCACTAACGAAAATGGCGTGGTAGTTTAAGGTATTGTGATATTTATCATTAAAGATTTTTAAATCATTTTTACCTAAAAATACCCCGCTAAAGGCATTTACTCCACTAAGTTTTAAATGCCTAAAAAGCTCAATACTTGAGCTAAAATTTAGCTCATAATCTTTCTCAAAAATCTTTATATTTTTATAATACGGCTTTAAAATCCGCTCTATTTCATCAATATTTAAATACTCAAGCCCTACGCCAAAATGCTCTTTAATTTGCCAAAGATTATTCACTCCAAAAGTGCTAAAAAATAGCTTAGAATTTGATTTAGAAATTTCATTTATTAATTTTGCTAAATCAAGCCACTGAAAACACGCATTTGAAATAACTAAATCAAAATCCATTTTAGCTAAAAATGAGTTTTCAAAATCTCTTAAATCGTGCTTTACGAAAATAAATTCCTTGCCATAATCACAGCTAAAATCATTAATATCCACGCAATAAAACTCACTAAATTCTATCTTTTTAGCCACCATTTTACTAAACTCGCCCCTATTTGAGCCAAGCTCAAGCACCCTATCAAAACGCCCATTTATTTCGCTAAGTAAAACTTCTCTCATATCATTTTGCACGATAGCATTTTTAAAATAAGTATCTTTTGCTCTTAAAAAACTTTTCATATTTCATCCCAGCTTAAAAACTCATCAAAGCAAAAATGAGAAGCATTAATTTTATTAATATTTTTAAAGCTTTTTAAAAGTGCATTTTGTGGGAAAATTTTATCATCATTTGATGAGTATGCCAAATCATAATCTTGCCAAATACAAGGCTTTTTAGAAATTTCTATAATACTTAAAAGCTCATCTTTAGGATTTTGATTAAATGCCTTATTTATCCCGCCACAATTATTTAAAAAGCTTTCTTTATCAAATCTTTTAGCCGTAATTTTAAAAAGCTTTTCGCTAATTCCAAACTCATCATCAATACCTTTTATAGTGCCATTTATCGCTATTTTTTGCACGATATTAAGCGAACTTAAATCGCACTTGCAAGACACCATAACACCCATTGAAAAAGCGATTAGTTTAATGTTTTTATAAGTTTTACAAATCTCTAAAAATCCTAAATCAAATTCCAAATAATCATAAACCATTAAAACATCATTTTTAGAAGCTAAATTATAAGCACTCGGTAAAAAGCCAAAACCACCGAAAAATAGCACCAAATCACTAGAATTATTTTTATGTAAAAACTCAAATTTCATAAAAAGCCTTAGCAAAATTATCTAAATCGCTAAAATCCATACTAGCATTTATTGATAGTCTTATTCCTATATCTTTAGCAGCCACGGTTGGAGTTTTTATACTTGGAGCAAAAAAGCCTTTTTGCATAAGTTTTGCCGAGTAAAAATTAGCTTTTTCATTATCTCCTAAAACTATCATTTTTATGTAACTTTTGCCCTTTATTTTATCTTTTAGCAATTCATTTAAATATGAGCTAAGATTTTGTAAATGCTCTCTTAATTTATCAAAATTAGCCAATTTTGAAAATACAAAATGCGAATAAGCTACATTAATAGGCGGTAAAGCGGTTGAATAAATTAACCCCCTAGCCTTGTTTATAAAAAAATCTTTTGCTTCTTTTGAGCAAATCATCGCAGCACCCATACTAGCGATGCTTTTGCCAAATGTAAGAACTAAAAAATCAATATCTTTTAAATATCCAAGTCCAAGCCCATTAATGCCGAGTGAGCCAATACTATGTGCTTCATCAACATAAAGCATAATGTTTTTATATTTTTTCTTAAGCTCTAAAAGCTTATCAAGTGGTGCAAAATCTGCATCCATACTATATAAACTCTCGCAAATTATTATGATTTTTTCATAATTTAAATTCGTTTGCAATAATTTTTCTAAATCATTTATATCATTGTGTTTAAAGCGTTTAAAATTAGAATGCTTTATGCCATCAATGATACTTGCATGAACTTTTTTATCAGCTAAAAAAAGCGTATTTTTTAAAGTAGCTAAAGCACTTAAACAACTATAATTTAGCAAAAACCCACTGCTAAATAAAAGCGCTTCATTTTTATATAAAGATGATAAGTATTCTTCAAACAAAAAGTATTCATCTCCACCGCCACCAAGACTTCTACTAGCACTTGAGCTAAGTGCAAAATGATTTTTTAAAAACTCTCGTTCAAGCTCACCGCTACTTGCAATTCCTAAATAATCATTACTAGCAAAATTAAGCAGTCTTTTATCATTAAAAATCACAAATTTACCATCATTTTTAAATCTTTTTAGTTCTCTAAAATTATTTTCTTTTTTTAATTCATTTAATAAGTTTTGCATTTTTATCCTTTATAATAATTTTAATTAAAATTTATAAAGGAGTTATAAATGCAAGAAGAATTAGTAAAACTTGATTTAGCACATATTTGGCACCCTTGCACGCAAATGAAAGAGCACGAATTTGTGCCATTAATCCCTATAAAAAGGGCAAAAGGTGTGTATTTATATGATTTTAATGATAAATCATATATTGATTGCGTTAGCTCTTGGTGGGTAAATCTTTTCGGACATAGCAATGATTATATAAATAGCAAAATTTACGAGCAATTAAACACCCTAGAGCATATCATAATGGCTGGATTTTCTCACGAAAGCATTATAAGATTATCAAAAAGACTTACTGATTTACTACCGACTAAGCTTAATAAATGCTTTTATGCTGATAATGGCTCAAGTGCTGTTGAAGTAGCACTTAAGATGAGTTTTCATAAAAATCTTTTGCAAGGAAAATTAAAAAGCAAATTTTTATCACTTAGTAATTCTTACCACGGAGAAACGATAGCGGCTTTAAGCGTAAGCGATGTTGAGCTTTATAAAAAGACTTATAAACCACTTTTGCTTGAATGCTTAAACACTCCTGCACCAAGTGGGCTAGATTATGAAAATGAATTAAAAGAGCTTGAGAAATTGCTTGAAAAAGAGCATAAAAACATAAATGCCTTTATACTTGAGCCTTTAATTCAGTGTGCAGGTTCAATGAATATGTATTCAGCTAAGTTTATCAAAAAGGCTTGTTGGTTAGCAAAATCTTATGATATTGATATAATTTTTGATGAAATTGCCGTTGGATTTGGAAGAAGCGGGACTATGTTTGCTTTAGAGCAGTGTGAAATTGTGCCTGATTTTTTATGCCTTAGCAAAGGGCTTAGCGGTGGGTATTTGCCAATTAGTGTAGTAATTACAAATGATGAAATTTATAATGAATTTTATGCTCCATATAGCGAATACAAGGCGTTTTTGCATTCACATAGCTATACAGGAAATGCACTTGCTTGTGCTGCTGCGAATGCAACTTTGGATATATTTACTAAAGATAATGTTATAAATCAAAATAAAATTAAAAGCGAGTATATAAACTCACTTTGGCAAGGATTTGCTGAATTTAAGAGTGTGCGAAATGTTAGGCATCAAGGAATGGTGTTTGCATTTGATATAGAGCATTTTAATCCTAGATTTGGGCTTGAAGTGTATCTAAAAGCACTTGAATATGGGTTACTTTTAAGACCACTTGGCAATACGATTTATTTTATGCCACCTTACGTAATCAATAATGATGAGATAAATTATGTAATAAATAGTATAAAAGAGATTTTGAGATTTAAGAATTTGAAATGAGAATTTCAAATTCTTAAAATTGTTTTAATGTTTTACTTTAGAGTTTCACTCCATTCTATTTCGGTTAATTTTTTAAGACTTTTTGCCATAAAACCACTATAAGTTTTACCTAAAATAACGCCTATTGCATAGTCTTTTCCAACCGAACAAATGCTACCTTTATCATTGTATTTAAAAGGTTCGTTAAACTCAATTCCTTCAAGTCTTGCATTTAGTCTTTTTGCTAGGTATTTTCCCTGCTTACAAGCAATTTGTGCAGTAGGTGCGAAATTTGAAACAATCGCTAAATCTCCTAAAACATAGCAATTATCAAAATTAGGTGCCATTAAATACTCATTTACTAAAACTCTATTATTTTTGTGATTAAAGCCACTATTTGCAATCACTTCGCTACCCTTAATGCCAGCTGTAAAAATTATAGTTTTAGTTTCTATATAATTATTTTCATCGTTTAAGAATAATTTATCATCAACTTTTTTGATTATTTTATGAGAGCTTAGAACTTTTACGCCTAGATTTTCTAAATAATTTCTAGCTTTTTTAGCTAAATCTTTAGTATAAACAGGCAAAATCTCATCCATTGCTTCAACCAAATATAAATTAATGCTAATTCCTAGATTTTTGCAAGTTGTAGCGATTGAACCACAAAGCTCTACTCCGCTAAGCCCCGCACCACAAATAATTACATTTTTATTCTCATAAAGCTCAAGATTTTTATAAAGTGTTTCAGCAGTTTTTAAAGCGTTTTTATAATTTATAATATTTAAGCATTTATCAAGTCCATCAATGCCAAAGGTATTTACACTCGCACCAAGCCCAACATAAAGCTCATCATAATCATAATTTGCATTCTCGCAAATAACTTTGCCATTTTCAATACTTTTTACATTATCACAAATTAAAGTTATATCTTTAGGTAATATGCTTTTTAGATTTATTACTATGTCTTTTTCGCTTTCTCTTGCTGCTATTTTGTGTAATTCTGTCGTTTTATAATGATAAGAATTATTGTTTATTAGTATAAATTCTGCTTTTCTTAGATTTTTCTTTTTAATCTTTTTAATTAGACTTAAATTTGCATACCCAGCACCTAAAAATACAATTTTTTTCATAAACTCTCCTTTAAAAATATTTAATAAATATTAAAATATTTTTACTTTAATTCATATTAAATATTAATAAAGTTTAAAATAAAAATTTATATATTTTAAATTCCATCAAATAATTCAATTACAAAATTATCTAATTTAATTTGATTTGAATAATAAAAATACTTCGCTAAAACCAAAATACCAAGCAACTCTTCTATATTAGGATTTAAAAATTGTTGTATATATTCATTTTGATTTTTAATAATATTTTTTACTAATTTATCATTAGTTAAAGCATTATCCATTACATCTAAAATGTCGCTAAAATCATCTTTAATTAATAAAAAATGCTCGTTAGGAATTAATTTTCCTTCCATAAACCAAGTTTCATATTTTAATCTTGGAGTAATTGCGATAGAATTTGAACTCATTATCCATTTAAGATTTGTAGCAACATCCCAACCTTCAAGAGAGATTATAAATTTATATTTAAGCTGCTCTTCCTTGCTTAAATAACCTGACCTATTTTTCTTATTTACATTACCTAGATTTAGTCTTTTACAATCTTTAAATTTATTAATAAAATCTATTCTATTTTGCTGAACACAAGCACCCCTAAAAACAGCCAAATCCACTTTATCTTTAAAATCATTTTTATCATTTAAAAAACAAAAATGTCTTCTGCTATCAAGCTTTAAAATCACATTTTTACTATCAATTGGTCTTGATTTTGTTATGGTATTTAAAAACTCACTAGAACAATCATAAAAGAATTTATTTATCTTTAAATCTTTATGAAAATATTTGCTAACCTTGTAAAAATCAAAAGAATATGAAGTGTTTTTTAATAAATTTTCGCCTAATTTAGAATGCTCTACATTTTCTATCTTTTTTAACTCAAAAAAATCATTAATTTTATTGTAATAATTCAATCTATTTTTTATATGTAAAATCTCATCATTTTTTAACTTTTTTAAAGCATTTAATTTTGAAATTAATTGCATATTAAAAAACACTCTTGGAATACTTAAAGCACCAAGTCCTTTTAAATTCATAATTACTTTGCTAATAAATATTCCTTATTTTAAATTCTTATTTAGCTTTTCTATGCTTTTGCAAAGTGCGTTAATCAAATAATCAATATCGCTTAATTCATGAGTATAATGCAAACTTATTCTTAAAAATCCAGGCTTAGCATTGAAATTTTGATTATCCACATAATTTAATAAATCATGCGCATAAGGACCAGCACAAGCACACCCAGCACGAGTTTCTATCCCATAATCATCGCTTAAGACCCTAGCTAAATCATAAGGGCTAACGCCTGTAGAATTTAGTGAAAATATAGGCAATCTATCCTTAATATTTGCAGCGTATAGTGTGATTTTGTATTTAAATTGCACTTTTTTAATTGCGTTTAAAAAATATTCTTTTAAGATATTTTCCTTTTCTTTAATCACTCCAAGCCCTATTTCATCTCTAAGTCTAAAAGCTAATTCACTTTTAATAACTTGTAAAATCGCAGGGGTTCCACCCTCTTCAAGGCTTTCAGCATCGTCTAAAAACTCATAATTACTCCTACTAACATAGCCAACCGTCCCACCAGCTGCAAATGTAGGAATTTTGCCAATAAGCTCATTTTTAATAGCTAAAAATCCACTCGTGCCAACTCCACCTAGCATTTTATGTCCTGAAAAAAACAAAGCATCAAACGGAATTTCAATATTTTCATAAGGTATAGCCGAACTTGCATCAATTGCTAAAATCGCTTTATATTTTTTCGCAATTTCGCTGATTTTTGTAAGGTTTGCTCTAACTCCTGTGATATTGCTAACGGCATTAAAACTCATTATTATTTTTCTATTAGCGTTCTTTTTGCAAATTCTTTCAAGCTCGTATAAATCACTATTAAAATCCCTATGATTTAGCCTAATGCACTCGCATAAACCTTCTTTAAAACTAAGCTCATTTGAATGGTGTTCAATCGCACTAACAATTACTAAAGGCAAAGTATTTTTAGCAATATCATTAAAATAACGCTGTTTAATAAGCGGTGGAACATATATTCCTAATAATTCTTGAAATTTTTTAATAGCCGCAGTTGAGCCACTCCCACAAGCAATCAAGCTATAATTAGAATTTAATCCTAAGCTTTTTTTGATATAGCTTTTTGCGTCTTTATAGTATTTACTTGTTATTTTTGAATTTTTTGCACTATCTGAATGAGTGTTGGCGTATGTTTTTAAAATATTTTGCATTTTTAATTCAATTGATTTTAGTGCTAAAGCACTTGCTGTGTAATCAAAATATTTTGTATTTTCATCTAAAATTATGTCGCTTTTTAGCTCACTAATTTGCATTTTTGCCCTTTGTAAAAATAATTAAAGTAAAATTAGCACAAAAAAATTAAGGGGTAGTTATAGAATTTTTAGACTTTATTAAAAGATATCCGCATTTTTATTTAGACGAAGCGCTAGACTTTTATTCTGTGTTTGGAGATAAGAGTTTTAAACCTAGTTTAAATGATATTAATTATTATATACACGAGCTAGTAAATACATATAATCCTTACGAATTTGAAATAAATGAAAGCGAATGCAAGGCACTAATTCACTACGCTAGAAAATCTCGCTTGGAGTTTTCTATCAACAAATACGGCTCAAGATTTAAAGCTAGAAAGAGCTTTCACTCCTTGATTAATCGTGGTTTTTTAAGACTTGAATTAAATAATGATTTATTGAGTTTTAAGAGATTTTATCCACAAAATAAAGTTATTTTTAATTCTAATTACACTAGATTTTATTTTTATTTTTTAAAAGCAATGGAGAAAATAATTTTAAAAGATAAAGAATTAGCCTTAAGATTAATTAATGAAAAATTTTATGAATATCAGTCGTTTATTTACGAGCAAATTGCTTGTGAGTGGTGCGAGAAGAAATTTAATATAAAAGGCATTAAGAGTATTTGGGGCAAAGATTATGAATGTGATATTTTTTATGATAATTACGAAATATCTTTATTAGGCGAAGTGAAATTTAATGGCAAAAAAATGTGTATTAGCTCGTATTCAAAACTCATTCAAAAGGCTAGATATTTGGGTTTTGAGCCTGATTATTTTATACTTTTTAGTAAAAACGGCTTTAGTAAAAAACTTCTAGCTTTAAATGATAAAAGACTAATATTAGCTAATCACGAAAATTTTAAAGAATTTATATAAATTATTTACTCAAATATTTTTTTAATTCTTCGCTAATTGGGGATAGTTTGCCATCTTTTATATGAACTAATTTTATAAAAGCTTCAAAAATAGCTTTATCATCTTTATAAATTATTTGCTTTAATTCTAAACAATATTTATCAAATCCTACAAGAATATTTTTAACTTCTAAAATATCTCCTAATTTAGCAGGTGCTTTATAAATAGCCTTAATTTCTCTTAATGCAAAAGGATTTTCTTTTAATAAATCTTTTCCTTCATTAGCGAAAAACCATTCGCTCCTAGCTCTTTCACAATATTTTAAATAATTTGTATGATAGACAATCCCCATACAATCAGTATCTTCATAATAAACTCTAATTTGCATCCTAATCCTTAAAAGAGTATGGCTATAAGCCGGGTTTTGTCTTGGATAATCATTTATCTACTTACTATTTCACAATAGCACTCTAGCGAAGGGTTTAAAATATAAGATAAAAACCACCCCTTCTTGCTGCAGGTTGGGTTTATAAGCTGAATTGCTTTTACTCGCATAATCACTGGTGGGCTCTTACCCCGCCGTTTCACCTTTACCTAAAATTAGGAAGTTTATTTTCTGTTACACTTTCCCTTAGATTGCTCTAGCCATCTGTTAGATGGAACCTCATCTTATTGCAGCCCGGACTTTCCTCTTAATTAAAAGCGATTATCCACCATACTCTTACGCCATTTTAACTAAGCTTGTTTAAGATAAAGAAAATTAAAGGAGTAAAAAATGTATAAATATAATTTATATTATCCAGCGGGAAATACTACAGCTTTGGTTATTGGTATTAATAACTTAGATTTTAAAAGTATAAATAATGAGATTTTATCTAAGCATAAAGATGTTGAACAAGTTGGCTTTGTGCAAGATTATGAATTAAAAATGGCAGGTGGAGAGATTTGTTTTAATGCTTTAAGATGTGCGGGAAAGTATTTTTTAGATACTAATAATTTAAAAACTACAAAAATTAAGCTAAATGATAAAGATTATTTATGCGGCATTAGTAGTAGTGATTTTATAAAAGATAATAATATTAAAAAACTATATAAAGTTGATAATTTTTATTATTTAAGATTTAAAAATGAATATAAATTAAATAAACTTGATGATGATATATATTATGTAGATTTAGGAGATATTTTTCATATTATTTATACGAAAAAATTAAATTTATCTAAAATTAATTTAAAAGAATTTGCATATTCATATTTAAAAGATAATGATTTTTTAGACAAAAAAGCAAGTGGTTTTATGTATTTACAAGGTGATTGCCTTGAGCCTATTGTCTGGGTAAGAGATATTAAGACTTTATTTTATGAGAGCGCTTGTGGGAGTGGGAGTTTTGCTAGTTATTTATATTGCAATGAAATTTTAGGTAAAAATTATTTAGCACTAAAACAACCTTCAAATGAGTATTTGTTTTTAAGAGAAGTTGATGGCTTTATAGAAATTAGCTCAATTATTAAAGATATTTTGTAAATTAATATCATATTAACACATATTTTATATATCAATTTAATAACAAATATCAAATCTAAAGGATAAAAATGTTTAAAAATATATTTTTAAAAACTCTTTTAAATATATTTTTATTAAATTATAATGCAAGTTTAAGCACAGCAGATTTTTTTAAATTTTGGGGCATTTTACTTTTAATTTTAAGCTCTTATATATTTTTTGGTTTTTTAATGTTTAAAATGGGAGTAATTAAAAGTATTTTTACTTTTCAAGCATATTTTATAGATATATTGATACTACCATTTTTTAGCATATTATTTTTAAGTCTTATTTATAAGGCAAATTCTTGTAAATCTTGGTTATTTTATGCTGGTTTATTTTTGATACCTTTATTTGTTTTACTTGTATTTTTTGGGGTATTTTATATAATATTAATATTTATTTTATATGTTATTATTATGATTTTTAATACAAATTCTACAAATCTTAATATAAAATTAAATAAAAAATCTTTAATTTTTAGGCTTATAACTATTTGTTTTTTAATTTTTATAGCATTTATATTCCCGCCTGATATAAAATTTATAAAATATGGATACGGAATTGATTATATTAGTTTTTTAACTTTTTTAAATTTTGCATTTTTAATCCCTAGTTTTGCTACTATTTTGATATATTTTCTTAAAAATTATAAAAGTTTAAAATAAGTGAATAATTTAATATTTTAACTTTATAAAATATAGCTATATATTTGATAGTAATATATAATTAAATCCTAGATTTTAAATTGAATTAGAATTTAAAATACTTAGGAATTAAAATAACTTAAAATTTTTTCTTTGTTTAAAATAAATTCTTTATCAATCTCTGTCATTTTTAATTGTGAAAAATCAAATTCATCATAAGGAATTAAATTATCTTCATTTGCTAAATGAATACGAGATTTTTTCATTAACGGAAAATGAAGACTTATTATATTTTCTGCTTTTTTCCATTTATTTAAAGAATACAAAGACTCATAACCTTGATTATAATCCATATAAAAATGGGTATACTTATCTTTGTTTAATACCCAATGATCATCTCCTACTTTATAAAAATTCTTTAAAAAATATAATTTACCATCACTATAATGCATATTAAGAGCAGGCAAATAAATACTATCAATAATGTTTTTTGGCTGTAACAAGGCTTTACTTAATGCAATCTCATTATAAATATGGTCACAATCAATTTTAATCAACCAATTATTAAGTGGAATTTTATTAAGCACAAAATTATAATAAGTATCAAGTCTAAATTCTTTTGATATTTTTTGTTTATATTTTTCTTTCCCTGCAGGAATTACTTTGTAAGGATACTCTAAAGGAGTAAAATTTGGATTATTTTTGCAAAATTGTTTAATTACTTCACTAGTTCCATCATCTTTACCAAATTCATCTAAGTGATAGCCTAGAATTCCTCTTGTAATACCCCCCCCCAACTATTGTATTTAAGGTAATATTAATAGTTTCTATTTCATTATATGCTCTTATAAAAGCCCAAGGATTTATATCCTTTGGCTTTGGTTCAAATAATGATAAAAATTCATGCTTTCTTTTTAAGCAACTTCTTATATGTTTATTATAAATATTCATTTAATCTCCTTAAAACATCAATCCATCTTCTTCTTGTTGTTTTAATATATCATTTCTACTTGCTTTTGGTAAAGGTGATTTGTCTGTATAAAACCAAGTTTTACCATCAATTACTCTTTTTTCAACGCCTTTTGGTATATCAAAAGTTCTTTTAATATTTGGATTTTCTGCTAAATATTTTTGCATAAAATATCTAAATACAGGAGCAGCCGTTCTAGCACCACCTTCATAATATTTCATAGGCTTATTATTATCATTACCATACCAAGTTATTACTTGAATACTAGGCGTAAAACCTACAAACCAAGCGTCTATACTTTTATTTGATGTCCCTGTTTTTCCAGCTACTTCAAGTCCTGCAATTCTTGCTGCACCACCAGTTCCGGCTGCGACAACATTTTTCATCATATCAATCATTAAATAAGCTTGTTCAGGTTTTACAAATTCTTCTGCTTCTTTGGTTTTTAATTCAATTTCATTACCAAATTTATCAGTAACTTTTGTAATCAATCTAATAGGTTGTTTTGTTCCATAATTTGAAATAATGCTATAAAGTTCAGCGTAATTATAAGGACTAACACCAAAAGAACCTAATCCTATTGATAAATCTTGTGGAACATTTGTAAAACCAAATTTAGTAATTGTTTGATGAACAAAACTAAGGCTAGTATCAAGTAATAAGTTAATTGTAGCTAGGTTTCTACTTTTTGTAAGTGCTTCTTTAAGAGTGATTAAACCATTAAAATCTTTTCCATAATTTTTAGGCTTCCAAATCATTTTCTTACCCTGTGCATCACGAGTTTCAAATACTCTCGCAATATCAGCAATCTCGCTAGCAGGTGAATAGCCAAGATTTAAAGCTGTAAGATATACAAATGGCTTAAAGCTTGAACCCACTTGGCGATTACTCATAGTAGCACGATTAAAATTACTTTTATAATAATCAACCCCACCAACTAAAGCTAAAATATCCCCACTACTAGGCTCTGTAACTATCATAGCTCCATTGATTTGGTTTAAATCTATATCTTTATCTCTTTTGATAAGTTCATCATATCCGAACTTAATAGCTTCTTCAGCTATTTTTTGAGTATTCAAATCAACACTAAGTTCAACTCTATAACCACCTGTTTTAATGTCTTCAATTCCCATAGCTTGTAATTGTCTAATAGCTTCATCTATTACATAAGGAGCTTTATTTTGAGTTAAACTCTCATCATAAACAATTGGTTTTAAAGCTACATTTTGTTTATACTCAGCTTCACTAATCCAGCCTAAATCATACATTCTTTTTAAAACCGCATTAGCTCTTGAAAGCGATAAATCAATTCTTTTTGTAGGATCATATGTGCTAGGAGCTTTTGGTAAGCCAACTAGCATAGCCATTTCTTTAAGGCTAAGTTCGTTTAATTCCTTATGAAAATACCCAGCAGCAGCTGTTTTAATCCCATAATATCCATGCCCTAAAAATATAAAGTTTAAATATCTTTCTAATATTTGTTCTTTTGTTAGATTTTTTTCAATTTCATAACTAATTATTGCTTCATTTATTTTTCTTTTAATGCTTTTTTCACTTGTTAAATAATGATTTTTCACAAGTTGTTGAGTAAGAGTTGAAGCACCTTCTGCTAAGCGACCTTTTTGAATATCTTTAATAATTGCTCTAAAAATAGCATCAATATTAATTCCTTCGTGTTCAAAAAAACTCGTATCTTCAATAGCAATTAATGCTTCAATTAGTCTTGGTGGAATTTCTTCAAATCTAGCATAAGCTCTATTTTCGTTAAAAACATTTGCAAGTAAAGTGCCATTTCTATCATAAAATTGAGTTGTAAGGTCTAAATCAAATTCCTTATAATCAATATCTTTATTTTCAACAACATTTAAAAAATATCCTAAAACAACACAGCCTAAAATTCCACAAACAGCTATAAAATAAATAATGTATTTCAAAAAATCTCCTTAAATCATAGTGCTAATGAGTAAAGCAAATAGCACACCAATACAAGAAATCAAAATATTTAACGGGATAAAATAATAAACAATTAAAGCTATTTTTTCATTACAAACTAATAATTTATTTTCTTTTTCTTTCTCACATAAAATAAATTGATAATAAATATATAATAAATTTAAAGTAGCAAAAGCATAAAGCGACCATTGCGTAGATGCTAAAGTATTAAACAATGGGTCAGAACTATTATTAATCATTACATATATAGCACTAAAAGCCATAACAGCCATTAAAACAAAAAACGCATAAAGCTGCTTTTTTAATATCCTTAGTGCTTTTTGTAAATTCTCTTCATCTTCACATAAATAAAAACCAGCATTTGCTCTAATGCCTAAATGAAGACCAATAAAGCAAATACCAGCTAATAAATGTATATAAGGTAAAACTAAGCTATCAAGCCCTAGCATATTACCTTCTTGATTTCGTCTTTTGCTAAAGCTAAAGCTTCGTTGATTTTACTAATATCTTTTGCACCAGCAGTAGCAAAATCATCTCTACCGCCGCCATTTCCGCCTAAAAATTGAGCTACAATCTTAGCTAAATTTCCAGCCTTAACGCTAGTATTTTTTGAGCCAACCGCAATGCTTACTTTATCGTCTTTGCAAGTGATTAAAACAATAACAGCTTTATCAAATTTATTTTTAAACTCATCTATACCAGATTTAATATCAAGCCCGTTATATTCACTAACGCAAACATTAACGCCGTTAATAATCTCGCTATTTAAATTATTAGCACCATTTTTTAAAGCGTCTTTTAGTTCTTTTATTTCATTTTTTAAATTCTCAAAACTCTTTAAAATATCATTTGTTTTTAGACTTTTTTTGATATTTTCAAATTCCGCAATCAAATTCCTTGAGTATTCTTTAGCAGCCTTACTTGCTATTGCTTCAATTCTTCTAACACCAGCACTTACTCCGCTTTCTTTTAATATTATAAAATCGCCAATTACTGAAGTATTGCTAACATGAGTTCCACCACAAAGCTCAATGCTATCTCCTAAAGTTAATACCCTTACTTTATCGCCATATTTTGTATCAAAAAGCGCCATTGCACCACATTTTTTTGCACTTTCAATATCAGTTATTTGAATATTTGAATTTGTAGCTTTATAAATCATATCATTTACAATATCACTAATTTGCTTTAGCTCATCTTCATTTAATGCACGGGTAAAATTAAAATCAAATCTAATTCTATTAAAATCTACAAATGAACCTGCTTGAGTTGCATTTTCTCCTAAAACCTTTCTTAACGCATAATGAAGCAAGTGAGTAGCACTATGATGTCTTGCGATTTCTGCTCTTCTTTCGGTATCAATTTTGATTAATAATTCATCATTTACATTAAAATCACCTACAATTTCAACTAAAGCTAAATTAATATCAAAAAATTTCTCAACTTCAAGCACATTTGCAACTAATTTATCATTTTTATAAATACTACCTAAATCGTAATTTTGCCCACCACTTGTTGCATAAAGTGGAGTTTTATCAAACATTAGCCAAGCTTTTTTGCTTTTAATTCCAATTTTAAATTCTTCATCTAAAACAGCTAATAATTTTGCTTTAATTTCAGTATTTTCATATCCAACGAACTCATTTACACCAAATTTATCTAATAATTCTTTAAAATCTCCGTGAGTTGCTTTATCCCCACTACCTTTCCAATTTGCTTTAGCTAATTCTCTTTGCTTAGCCATTAGTTCATTGAATTTGTCTTCATCAATTTTAAGATTTTTTTCTCTTAACATGTCAAGAGTTAAATCAAGTGGAAAGCCATAAGTATCATATAATTTAAACGCAACTTCTCCACTAAAAACATTTTTAGTATTTTTAAGCTCTTCATTAAAAATACTCATTCCATTTTCAATAGTATTTAAAAATCTCTCTTCTTCGCTTAATAATTGCTCTTTTACAAAAGATTTTTTCTCATTTAAATATGTATAATGCTCTCCCATTAATTCACAAACAATATCTACTAATTTATACATAAATGCACTTTTAAATCCTAGTAAATATCCGTGTCTTAAAGCTCTTCTTACGATACGGCGTAAAACATATCCTCTACCTTCTTTATCAAATGTTACGCCTTGAGCTAGTAAAAATGTAGCTGAACGAATATGATCAGCAATTACTCTAAAGCTTGCTCCACTTTTATATTCATATTTTAGGTTTGCTAAACTTGCGATTTTTTCAATTATTGGCATAAATAATGAGCTATCAAAATTGCTAAATTTTCCTTCTTTAATAGCACTTACACGCTCAAGTCCCATACCTGTATCAATGCTAGGTTTTGGTAGTTTTGTCATAGTTCCATCAGGGTGTTTTTCAAACTGCATAAAAACTAAATTCCAAATCTCAAGGAATCTATCTCCATCTCCACCCATATAATCTTCATCGCTTTTAAAATTTTCTTCACCTTGGTCGTAAAAAATCTCACTACAAGGACCACATGGGCCAGTATCACCCATTTGCCAGAAATTATCTTTATCTCCAAATTTATAAATGCGTTCTTTTGCAATATGTTTTTGCCACATATTATAAGCTTCATCATCGTTTTCATGAACAGTTACATAAAGCCTATCTTTAGGTAATTTTATAATCTCAGTTACAAATTCCCAAGCATAAGCAATAGCTTGTTCTTTAAAATAATCACCAAAAGAGAAATTTCCTAACATTTCAAAAAATGTATGATGTCTTGCAGTATAACCAACATTATCTAAGTCATTGTGCTTTCCACCTGCACGAATACAAGTTTGACAGCTTGTTTTTCTAGGTGGATTTGGGCGTGGCACTTCACCTGTAAAAATACTCTTAAAAGGAACCATTCCTGCATTTGCAAAAAGCAAAGTCGCATCATCAGGCACAAGTGGGCTTGATGGGGTAATTTCATGACCTTTACTAGCAAAAAACTCTAAAAATTCTTTTCTTATATCCATTTTTATATCCTTGAAAATTTTTTAAATCATATCAAAAAGGTTTTAAACTAAAGATAATAAAGCTCTAATTTTTAGAGCTTTAATTTAGTTAGCATATCATCATAAGCTTTTTTTGTTCCTTGTCTTACTGGCTGTATCATTGAGCCTATTATTATAAATACTGAAGCTAGTAAAAATCCTGGTATTATTGAATAAAGTTCAAATATACCTTCTTTTGCAATATTAAAATAATCAATATGCTCCCATAAAATCACTCCTAAAGCACCAAAACTCATACCTAAAATCGCACCTAATCTACTCATATTTTTCCAAAATAAAGAAAAAATTATCACACTACCAAAAGAAGCACCAAAACCAGCCCAAGCATATCCAACAATATCAATAATACTAGTATTTTTATCAGCAGAAATTATAAAAGCAACAATAGCAACAACCAAAACACTAAGTCTTGAAACTCTCATTACTATCTTAGCAGGAGCACCTTTATTAAAAATTTTTCTATAAAAATCTTCTGCTAAAGTTGAGCTAGATACTAATAATTGCGAACTAGCTGTGCTCATAATCGCTGCTAAAATCGCACTTAATAAAATTCCAGAAATCCAAGGATTAAATAATAATTGGCTAGTTACTATAAAAATTCTATCCTTATCTAATAAGTCTATATTAAACTTATATAAATAAGCTATACCAATAAATCCTATTAAAATAGCTCCAATTAAGCTAATTACCATCCAAGAAATACCTACAAAAGTAGCAATTGGAATGTCTTTTGTGCTTTTTATAGATATAAACCTTACTATTATGTGTGGCTGACCAAAATATCCAAGTCCCCAAGCTAAAGAACTAATTATCCCTACTAAAGTTAGATTTTTACTCATAGAAATATAATCTTTTTGACTTTCTTCTCCAAGCTTAATTATTATATTAATAGCTTCGCTAAATCCGCCTATTTCATTAATCATAACCAATGGAACAATAATTAAAGCTCCCATCATCAATAAGCCTTGTATCAAATCAGTCCAACAAACTGCCTTATATCCGCCAACGAAAGTATAAACAACTATTAATATAGTTCCTGTAATTACTGCTTGTTCGTATTTAACTGAAAATAATTCTTCAAAAAGCTTTCCACCAGCTACTAAACCACTAGATATATAAATAGTAAAAAATATTAAAATCACAATAGCACAAATTATTCTTAAGGTATGACTATCATCGCTAAATCTAGTCTCAAAATAATCAGGAATAGTTATACAATCTTTTCTAACATCAGTATAAATTCTAAGCCTTTTAGCAACAAACATCCAATTAATTAAAGCACCAATACTAAGCCCTATTGCTATATAAGTTTTACCTAAGCCATATAATAAAACAGCCCCTGGTAATCCCATAAGAAGCCAACCACTCATATCAGACGCTCCAGCACTAAGTGCTGATACTATAGGACCCATACCTTTATCGCCTATAAAATAATCTTCTGAAGTTTTATTTTTCTTCCAAAAATAAAACCCAATTCCTAGCATTAATACGCTATAGAATACAAAATCTAAAATTATTGGCAAACTAATTTGCACCTTTTCTAATTCATTCATTTTTATCCTTTTATATAGACTAACTTTTAAAACTCTAGCACCTAAATTCCAATAATAATAAAATACTATAAAATAAGATTATTTAATAATTCAAATATTTTATTAATAAATAGATTTATTACTAGCTATAGTTTTTGAGTATTTGCTACTTGTTTATAAATAAAAGCTTTTAAATATCCTATTTTATCACATTCAATATCATTTTAAATAATTTTTATAAATTTATATTTTAAAAAAGCTTATTATAAAGATTACAATAAAGCCTTAAATAATTATGTATTAAATGAAAGCAAATACAATTAGCCTTTTATTTTTTAAGGATAATCAATGTTAGCATTCTGTGATTTAAAATCTCAATATTTAAAATACAAAAACGAAATAGATGAAAGAATTCAAAATATATTAAATAATACAAGTTTTATAGGTGGAAATGAAGTTGCTTTACTTGAAAGTAATCTAGCAAATTATACAAAAGCAAAATACGCATATTCATGCTCAAACGGAACTACGGCTTTATATGTAGCATTAAAAGCTTTAGGGATTAAAGAAGGTGATGAGATAATTACAACTCCTTTTACTTTCATTGCAAGTTCTGAAATGATAGCTTTAATTAAAGCTAAACCTGTTTTTGTTGATATAAGCGAAGTAGATTATAACCTTGATATAAGCAAAATTGAAAGCCTAATTACACCTAAGACTAAGGCTATTTTGGCAGTTTCAATTTTTGGTCAAATGCCTGATTTAAATTCCATAAAAAATATATGTAAAAAACATAATTTATACTTGATTGAAGATGCGGCTCAAAGCTTTGGTGCAAAAGATGATTTAGGCAATATCTCTTGTAATATTGCCGATATTAGCACTACAAGTTTTTTCCCTTCAAAACCACTTGGATGCTATGGAGATGGTGGGGCTATCTTTACAAATAACGATGAATTAGCAAAAAAAGTAAAATTACTTATAAATCACGGAAGCGAAATGAGATATAAACACGAAATAATAGGCTTAAATGCAAGACTTGATAGCATACAAGCTGCAGTTTTAAATGTAAAATTAAAATATTTTGATGAAGAAATTGCTAAAAGAAACGAAATTGCTAACATTTATACAAAAAACCTTAAAAACTGCATTACACCTAAGGTAAAACCAGGATATAAGAGCGTTTGGGCTCAATATAGCGTAAGGGTTAAAAATAGAGATTTAGTAGTAAAAAAACTAAGTGAAAACAATATCCCAACCGCAATTCATTATCCAATAGCGCTATATTCGCAACCTTGCTTTAAATATTTAGATTATAAAGCAAGTGATTTTAAAGTATGCGAAAATGTAACGAATGAGATTTTATCTTTGCCATTTTCTGCATTTTTAGATACACTAGACCAAGAAAAAATCATTGAAATTTTTAATAAAGGAGAATAAATGAGAAGATTAGATCAAGTAGGTTCATTCTTAAGACCAGCCAAATTAAAAGCTGCAAGAAGTGATTATGCAAACGCAAAAATCAGTAAAGACGAATTAAGAGCTATTGAAGATGAGTGCATAAAAGAACTACTCATTGAGTGTGATAAAAACAATGTTTATTATCTAAGTGATGGAGAATTTAGACGCTCTTGGTGGCATTTAGATTTTTATTGGGGATTTAGTGGAATTAGCAAAATTATTAAAGAAAAAGGCTATGTTTTTAAAGGTATAGAAACAAGAGCTGAAGGTATTAAAATAACTAATAAAATAGAATGTAAAGACCATCCTTTCTTAAAAGATTTTGCAAGTTTAGTAAACATTGCAAAAGAATTAGGCATTGATACAAATCGCTTAAAATTAACAATTCCTAGCCCATCAATGCTTTTATATATGTTATTTATCCGTGGTGGATTTAATGTAGAATTTGAATACTACGGAAAAGATTATGCAAAATTAAAAGAAGATATTTTAAAAGCCTATGCTGATTTTTATTTAGAATTTGAAAAATTAGGCGGAGTTTATTTACAACTTGATGATGTTAGCTTTGGCTCGTTTTGTGATGAAGATTTTAGAGCAAATCTAATCAAAAACAACTATAACGCCGATGATTGCACTAAAGAATATGTAGAGTATTTAAACAAAAGCCTAGCAACTATGCCAAAAACAATCACAAGTGCAATACATATATGTAGGGGTAATTATAGAAGCCATTTTAGTGCTAGTGGTGGATATAGCAAAGTTGCTAGCGAATTATTTGCAAATCTTAATATAAATAAATTCTTTTTAGAATTTGATGATGATAGGTCAGGAGATTTTGAACCATTAAAATATATTAAAAATCAAATAGTAGTAATTGGACTTTTAACTACTAAAACTAAGGAAAATCCAAGTATTCAAACTCTAATTAAAAGAGCAAAAGAAGCAGCTAATTTCTTAGATACAAAACAAATTGAGTTTAGCACCCAATGTGGTTTTAGCTCTACAGAAGAAGGTAATGAAATTGATATGAATACTCAATGGGAAAAAATCGCACTTTTAAATGAATTAAATAATACTTTAGATAAAGAAGGCTTTTAATGAATATAGCATTAATAGGTCTTGGTGTAATGGGTAAAAACCACTACACCGAACTTTGTAAAAAGGATATAAATTTATATTGCTTTGATTTAATTAAGCCTGATTGGATTGATGATGATAAGTATTTTTCTAATTTAGATGAATTGTTAAAAAATGATATTGATGGAGCGATAATAGTTGTTCCGACTAAATATCATTATGAAGTATTTTCTAAGATTAAAGATAAAATCAATTTTATTCTAATAGAAAAACCATTATCATTTAGCCTTGATGAAGCTTTAGCTATTAAAAATAGTGGAGTGAATGTAGCAGTTGGCTTTTGTGAGAGATTTAATCCTGTAAGCCTTGAGTTTTTAAAACATATCAAAAACGAAGAAATAAAATATGCAAGTTTTATAAGAGCATCTAAAAAACCAGCTAGAATTAGTGATGTTGGGGTTGATTTAGACCTTTGTGTGCATGATTTGGATTTAGCAAATTTCTTTGGGATAAAGGCTAGTTTTAAAATAAATCGCACAAATAATCCTTGCACGCAAATTAAGCTAAATTCTAATAATCTTGATATTTTAGCTTCTTGGGAATTTAATAGTAGGATTAGAAAAGCCTTTATAAATACAAATGTATCAAGCTATGAATTAGACTTTTTAAACTCAAAATTAATTAAAGATGAAACTACAATAACACTTCAAGCTCATTCAAGCCTAGCAAAAGAGCAAGATGAGTTTATTAATTATATCAAGACAAATGATTTAGGGCTTTTAGCAAGTGTTGATGATGCTATTTATACTCAAGAAATTCTAAAGAATTTGAATTAAGATATTAAAAATACCGACTTAAAACAAATTAATTAATCAATCCTTTAAAATAATTGCTAGAATAAAGCTTTTATTTAAAGGAGAGTAGATGAACAAGATTTTAGTTTTAGATGGAGTTAGCGATTTAGCTACTAAAATTTTAGAAAAAGATTGCAAAGTAAGTGAATATCCTAAAATTAGCGAAGAAGAATTGCTAAAAATAATTGGTGATTATGATGCAGTTATTTTAAGAAGTGCTACAAAAATTACAGAAAAAGTATTAGAACACGCTCATAGATTAAAAGTAATTGGTAGAGCTGGAGTTGGTGTTGATAATATAGATATAAAAGCAGCTACAAAAAAAGGAATAATAGTAGTAAATGCACCAAATGGTAATACAAACGCAGCTACAGAACATACTTTTGCACTAATGTTAAGCCTTGCTAGAATGATACCTAACGCACATGCTAGCGTAGTAAATGGTATTTGGGATAGAAAAAGCTTTTTAGGACTTGAATTAAAAGATAAAACTTTAGGGGTTTTAGGTTTAGGTAGAATTGGTGCTGGTGTTGCTAGTAGAGCGCAAGCATTTGGTATGAAAGTAATTGCGTATGACCCATATCTTAGCAACGAAAGAGCTATTCATTTACAAGTTAAAAAATGTGAATTAGATGAAGTTTATGCTGAAGCTGATTTTATTACATTACACCTTCCATTAACAGATGAAACAAAAGAAATGATAAATAAAAATAGCATAGCCAAAATGAAAAAAGGTGTAAGAATTATAAATGCAGCAAGGGGTGAATGTATTAATCTTGATGATTTAACAAATGCTTTAAAAAATAAAGATATTGCAGGAGCTGCTCTTGATGTTTTTGCTAATGAGCCATTAGGAAACCACGAGATTACAACTTTAAAAAATGTGGTTTTAACACCGCATTTAGGTGCATCTACAATAGAAGCTCAAGAAGGAGTTGCAGTTGATGTGGCAATTGCTATTAAAGAAGCGTTAAATGGTCAAATGGTTGCTAGTGCTTTAAATGCTGTGCCAGTTAGCCCTGAAATGCTAAATAAAATTAAGCCTTATTTTAATCTAGTAAAAGCATTAGGATTTATTGCGTGTGAAGTTAGCAATTCAGCAATTAAACAAGTTTTCATTGAATATTCAAATGCCTTTAAAGAGCTTGACACTAGAGCTTTAAGCCAAGTAATGTTATGTGGATTATTAAATTCTATATTGCAAGAAAAAGTAAATATGGTTAATGCACCAATTCTAGCTCAAAATAGAGGAATAAGCTTAATTGAGCAAAAAAGTGATGAAGTAAATAATCAAATAAAAGTAAAAATAGTAAGCGAATTAGGTGAGCACGAAATAAGAGGAGCTTTAATGAGCGATAAGAGTGCTTATGTTAGTGGTATTGATGAATATGATATTAAATTTGAACCAAGTGGAGTATTATTGTTAGTGCCACACGATAATGTGCCTGGTATGATAGGACAAATTGGAACTATTTTAGGCGAAGCAGGAATAAATATTTTAAGTATGCAAGTTAGCAAAACAAATACAAGTGGTGAAAACATAATGGCAATTAGTATTAATAAAAAACCATTAAAAACAGATTATAAAAAACTTTGTGAATTAGCTGGAGTTCATGGAGTTAAGATAATTGATTGCAGTGAGATTTGCGATGATTAATCTAATACTACTTAGACACGGACAAACTAATTGGAATAAAGAAGGTAGATATCAAGGTCAAATTGATACTGATTTAAGTGATTTAGGCAAGGAGCAAGCTAAGAAATTAGCCCTTGCTTTAAAAAATATACAAATTGATTTTTTTATAGCAAGTCCTTTAAAAAGAGCTTATGAAACAGCTTGTGAAAGTGCTAAATTTCACAATAAAGAAGTTTTAAAAGATGAAAGATTATTAGAGATAAATCACGGAACTTGGGAAGGTAAATTATCAAGTGAAATAGAACAAGATTTATTAAAAAAATGGAAGCAAACCCCACATTTAGTAAAAATGCCTAATGGAGAAAGCTTAGAAGATATTTTAAATAGAGTAAAACTTGCAATAAACGATTATATTACAAAATACGATGGAAAAACAATTGCAGTTTTCGCTCACGATGCAGTAAATAAGGTAATCATTTCTCATTTATTAAATGCACCACTTAGCTCATTTTGGAATATTACTCAAGATAATACTTGTATTAATGTCCTTGAAATATCTAATGATTTAGCAAAAATAATAACCTTAAATAACACCAATCATTTAGGATATTTATATTCTAAAGAAATTCAATTAGGTTTATAATGCTTATTTAAATTCTTATTTTGATTTTTACAAAATAAGAATTTAAAACAATTGCTTTACTAAATAATTCATCTTTAAAAATTATATAAATTTATATAATATGAAAACCATAAAATACAGCTTCAATTTGCTTTAAAATATTCTTACAAGATATATTAATCTAAAGCAGAATTTGTTGTAATGTCAATATTATTTAGCATATTATTTTTGCTATTTTACTTATATTCAGGTATTACCCACGCTAGAATAATCATTTTTACCTTGTTTTAAAATCTTATAATAAATATTATCTATTTAAATTTTAAAAGTAAAAAATTTTATAAAGCTATTTTTTATTTTATTACCAAATAACATATAAAATATTTATATGAAAAATAAAGAATTTAAATTAGGATAAAAGATGAATTTTAGACATATGCAACTATTTTTAAAAGTAGCAAAATTACAAAGCTTTACAAAGGCTGCAAATGAGCTTAAAATACCGCAACCATCATTATCTCAAAGTATTTTTGCATTAGAAAATGAGCTAAAAACCACGCTTTTTAATAGAAGCACAAATCCAATATCTTTAACCGAAGCAGGAGAAATATATTTAAAAAAAGCAAATCTAATAAAAGATATGATAGCAGAGCTTGATACTGAAATTTCAGCACTAAACAATGCCAAAACTGGCAAAATTCGTATAGCATTCTTACAAAATGGCTATAATATGATTCCAAATCTCTTGCCACAATTTTGCAAGCGTTTTAGTGATGCTAGTATTAAAATTTCTCAAATCTTTTCAACGCTTAAAATCAAACAAATGATTTATGATGATGAAATTGACCTTGGAATGCTAGTGTTACCACTTGATATAAAATATTTAAAATATGAAATAATAAAAAGCAGCAATGTTTTTCTAGCACTGCCATCTTTACACGAATTATCTTTAAAATATAAAAATAAAGAATTGCCAGAAATATCAATCAAAGAACTAAAAAATGAGAAATTTATTCTGCCAAAATCTTCTCAAAGAAGTAGATTAGATATTGATTTAATGTTTAAAAACAATGAATTTATTCCTAAAATTTTATGCGAAACTGAGACTTTTGATATTGCAAATTCAATAGTAGCAAGCGGTGTTGGTGCTACTTTTACTATTAGAGAATTAATAAAAGATGATAAAAAAGATAAAATAAAATTATTTAATATAAAAGATAATAATTTAATTAAAACATTAGTTATAGCTTATAAAAAAGATAAAAAACTCTCACATTTAGAGCTTGAGTTTATAAAAATGGCAAAAGAATTAGGGGCTTAGCCCCTAAAATTATGCTAATTTTGTAGCATCAATTATATTTAAATCAAGTCCTAATTGTTCGTTGCTAAGACCAAGTGCTAATCCTACTAATTGAGAAAGATGAATTATTGGCTTTCTAATTTCAGAACCCATTGCATCTTGATAGCGTTCTTGGTAAATATCAAGCTGCATTTGGCAAAGCGGACAAGGTGTAACAACGCAATCAGCACCATTTTTATCAGCACTACCAACAATTTGAGATGACATTTTTTGCACCGATTTTACTGCTGGATAACTAGCGTGAAAACCACAGCAATCTAAGCGTTTTTCAAATGGAACTATTGTCGCACCAAGCGCACTAACTACAGCTTCAAAGCTTTTTGGATTAGTTGAACTTTCTTTTGCGTTATATGATTTTTCAGGGCGAATACTATGACAACCATAAAATAAAGCTACTTTTAGATTTGAAAGTGGCTTAACAACTTTTGATTTTAAGGTATCTAAATTCTCATACAAAATCCATAAAAGGCTTGTTATTTCATTATTTCCTTGATATTTCATATTACCTTTTGCTAAATATTCATTTATGCGGTCTTTTGCACCTTTATCTAAAGCAGTTTTTGCACGAGTTAAAGTTAGCATACAAGTGCTACAGGTTGTTAGCATTGGCATATTCATATTCTCAGCTAATGCTATATTTCTAGCATTTGCTACAAGTGCTGCTATTGGGTCTACATCTTGTGCTTGAGATGCACCACAGCAACTCCAACCCTTAATCTCGTGTAAAGTTATACCTAGTATTGGAGCTATTGCTTCTAATGACATTTTTGATTCTTTAGCTGCTTGACTTAAAACACAGCCAGGGAAAAAAGCGAAATCTTTTTGTTGCATAACTTACTCCTTATTAGCAGCTCTAGCTGCTTCAATCATTTTTACTAAATCTTCATGACCTTCAATTTCTTCATCACCAAAAATATGTAATGGATTCATCTTACCTGCTTTCATTAGATTGTACGCAATATCTATTTTTGTAGTATTTGCTAAAACACCTTCAGAGCGAAGTGCTAAATAAATCTCATTTAATCTACCTGTATCTTCTAAGTCTTTTAAGAATGCTTCTGCGTGAGCTGGTCCTGTGCCATCTTTTAAACCTTTTTTCATAGCCATTACTCTTAGCATTGCTATATCATCAGCAGCACTAATTCCTTTAGGACAGCGGTCAGCACACTCTTGACAATGAACGCACATCCAAAGACCATTTGCAATAGATGGTTTTAAGTGTTTTAAAGCATCTTTTGAGCGTGAATCATAAGCAGCACGAAATGCGTGAGTAAATACAAATGGTTCCATATAATCACTTGAATCAGCTTCAAGTTTATTACATTCACTAGCACAACAACCACATAAAATACAATCCCATTGTTTTTTAATAGCATCAACTTCAGCTTGAGTTTGCACGCAACCTTTTTTATCAGAAAAGGCTTCTTTTGGTGTTATAGTTGGTTTTATTTTTCTTAAATTCTCAATACTTGGCTCCCAATCTACAACTAAATCCGAAAGAACTTTAAAATTTGCCAAAGGAGAGATTTTTAAGCTTTCAGGATTGTCATATTCTTTTAATAAATCATCCATTTTAGTATCACAAGCAAGGTATGAATGCCCATTCACACGCACACCACAAGCACCACAAATTGCCATACGACAAGCCGAAGTAAAATTTAGTGAAATATCTTGAGTGCGTTTTATATGTTGTAATAAGGCTAAAAGCGTTTTTCCCTTTACTTCATCTATACTTAAATCATATGCTTGAACAAATTTATCAACTCCATTAAAGCGGTCAATTAAAATTTTCATTAGTATTTCCTTTCTTCAGGTTTAAATTCTGTAATAACTACATCTTTATAACTAAGGCTTAATTTGTCATCTTTTAAAGTAACAAGGCTATGTTTTAAGAAATTCTCATCATCTCTTGTTGGATAATCTTCTCTAGTATGAGCCCCACGGCTTTCTTTTCTATTTAATGCACCAAGACAAGCACATCTTGCTAAAAGAATAAGATTTCCAAATTCTAAATACTCAATTAAAGCGGTGTTATAGAACATATTTGGGTTTGAAATTTTAAGATTATTATATTTAGCCCAAATCTCATCTAGGATTTTTATATGTTTTTCAAGCTTTTCTCCTGTTCTATAAATTCCCATATTATCCCAGTTGTATTGTCCAAATTCTTCTCTTAAATCATAAAGCTCGTTAGGTTTTGAATTGCCACTTGTTATATCTTTTAGCTTAATTCTCCATTTTTGAGCTAATTCTTCAGCGTGTTTGCCAGAGCCATAATTTTGTCTTTTATTTGCATACTCACCTGCACCCTCACCTGCAAGTTTGCCTGTAACTGCCGCATCAGCTAAGCTATTTCCACCTAGACGATTTGCTCCGTGAATTGAAGCACAACTTGTCTCACCTGCAGCAAAAAGTCCTGCTAAATGAGTACTCATATCATCAAATTTTGCAATTTCTATACCACCCATTGAATAGTGTGCTGTTGGACGAATTTTAATTGGTTCTTTTACTAAATCTATACCTTCAAATAAAAGTCCAATATGACGAATTTGTGGTAATTCATTCATAATTTGTTCTTCACCTAAATGTGTAACATCTAAAAGAACATAAGAACCCATTCCTTCTCCAAATCCATTGCCTAAACGAATTTCACTTTCAATTGAACGAGAAACAATATCTCTTGGAGCAAGCTCAAGGCGATTTGAGTATTTACTCATAAAGCGTTCGCCTTTATTATTAATTAATTTTCCACCAAGACCTCTTGCCGCTTCAGTAATTAATGCACCACCATTTCTAACTCCTGTTGGGTGAAATTGAAGCATTTCAGGGTCTTTAAACGCAAGTCCAGCTCTAAGTGCTGCAGCAATTCCATCTCCACTAGCATTAAATGGGGTTGAAGTGCGGTTATAAAACACACGAGTATAACCACCTGTTGCTAGAACCACTGATTTTGCTAATACAGGCACTACATCTCCTGTTTGCATATTTAAAAGAACTACACCTTCGCACTCATTATTATCAATCGCAATATCAAGTAAGTAATGGTCAAGCAAGAAATTAACACCATTTGTAATGGCTTCATCAAGACAGGTGTGCATCATAATAGAACCTGTTTTATCGGCTGCATAATTACAGCGTTCATATTTTGCACCACCAGCAAAACGCCTTGCAACCGTTTTATCTTGTTGTCTATTAAAAGGCATTCCTGCATAATCAAGTTCGTGAATTGCTTCAGTTGCTTTTTCGGCAAATTTAATAATTACATCTTGATCGCCTAAAAAATCACTACCTTTAACAGTATCATACGCGTGTAATTTGTTTGAGTCACCATTTTCAAAATCAATCACACCATTAATCCCACCTTCAGCCATACAGGTTGCATTTCGTGATGGCATACCTTTATTAACTACTACAACATTTAAATTTGGATGATTTTTTCTAACCGCAACAGCAGCTCTAAGACCAGCACCACCAGAGCCGATAACTAAAACATCTACGCTTGGTAGTGAGGTATTTTTACCACTTTTTTTAAGCTCACTTGCCATAATTGATACAGGGCTTGTGCTAGCTGCTACTGCACCAACACCAATAGTAGCTGATTTTATGAAATCTCGCCTATTGAATTTTTCTTCATTCATATAAAACTCCTTTAAATAAGAATTTTGGTATTAATCTTTATTTTTTTCTTAAAATAAAAAATTAATAGCAAAATATTATTCTAAATTACATTATAAGTCAAATATTATTTTTTTTATAATCTCATAAGATAAAAATTATAATATATAAAAAATCACGATTTTATGGTATTTTGAATTAGAGAATTTGTAATAAAATTAATATAAAAAATAAAATATCATCAATATTTATTAGCAATAAACTTATAAAAAGTTTCTTTTTTACTATTTTAATAATTAATAATTTTTCACATTGCTTATAAATCTATAGTATAAATTTACTAATATTTTAAATATTTAATTTGCCTTTATTTACGCTAATTTTGAATATATACTATTAAGCTTTAAATAGGCAAATTAACACCATTTAAGTAATTACTTTAATTTATAATAATTAGATGATATTTTTATATATTCTTAAAAAATAATTTTAATTTTTGAGTATAAAACTATGAAAGTGTTTTAATGCTTTTATAAGCGTCAATAATGTTTCTTATTTCTTCATAAAAAGATTAATATGATTAATAATTCACTAGTTATTAAAAAATTATATTAATGTTTTAAATTCTATTTGAGTAATAAAATAATCAAGCCCTAAAAAGGGCTTGAGATTATTCAGAAACGCTATAATCAGCTGCTGCTAAACGCTTTAATTGTCTATAGCGTCTTTGCGCATCTGCTTTGTTGCGAGCATATAGTTCTGCTGCTTCTTTTGGATTTCCTTTTTTTAGTGAGTTATAACGAACTTCTGCCATTAAGAACTCTTCATATAAATTCCAATCAGGTTCTTTTGAAGCAATTTTTAATGGATTTTTACCCTCTGCTTCTAATCTTGGATCAAATGTGTAAATTGGCCAATAACCACACTTAGTTGCGATTTCTGCGTGATCACCACTAGCACCCATTCCACCTTTAATTCCGTGAGCTATACAAGGGCTATAGCAAATAATTAAGCTTGGTCCATCGTAAGCTTCTGCTGCGATTAGTGCTTTAATAAAATGAGCATAATTTGCATTTGAATTTACTTGAGCTACGAAAATATTTCCATAAGTCATAGCAATTTGTCCTAAGTCTTTTTTCTGACTTGGCTTACCACTTGCAGCAAATTGTGCTACTGCACCTGTTCTAGTTGATTTTGAAGCTTGTCCGCCTGTATTTGAATAAACTTCAGTATCCATTACCAATACATTCACATCTTCTCCACTAGCTAAAACATGGTCAAGCCCACCATAACCAATATCATAAGCCCAGCCATCACCACCAAAAATCCATTGAGATTTTTTAGCTACATAGCTTTTTAGACCTAAAATTTCTTTAGCGCCTTCAAGCTCTGCGTGTTGTTCTAATAATGGAATTAGTCTATCTCTAACATCTGCTGTTATATCAGCATTTTTCTTATTAGCCAACCATTCGCCATAAAGAGCTGCAATTGCATTTGGAGCTTTATCTTTCGTATTAATCATAATATCTTCAATTCTATGGCGAATTGTCTCGGTAGCAACTCTCATACCCATACCAAACTCAGCATTATCTTCAAATAATGAGTTGCCCCAAGCAGGTCCAAAACCTTTATCATTTTTGCGATATGGAGTAGAAGGTGCTGAACCACCATAAATTGAGCTACAACCTGTTGCGTTAGCAATCATCATTCTCTCACCAAACATTCTAGTAACTAATGTAATATATGGAGTTTCACCACAACCTGGACATGCTCCGTGGAATTCAAATAATGGTTGTGCAAATTGAGCACCTTTTGTAGTATCTTTTGCTATAAAATTATCTTTATAAGTAACTTTATGGAATAAGTAATCAGCATTATCTTGTTCGCCTTTTTCTAGCTCTTCTTCAAGTGGAACCATAACAAGTGATTTTTCTTTACTTGGACATTCAGTTACACATAACTCACAACCTGTACAATCTAATGTTGAAACTTGAATTTTAAATTTAAGACTTTCGCCTTTTACACCTTTAGCATCAATTGAATGCTCTTTCACGCCTGCTGGAGCATTTGCCATTTCTTCATCATTAATTAAGAATGGGCGTATTACTGCATGTGGGCAAACTGATGCACATTGGTTACATTGAATACAATTTGCTTCAATCCATTTAGGAACCATAACACCAACACCACGCTTTTCATATTGTGTAGTTCCATGCTCAAAACTACCATCTTCATATCCAATAAATGCTGACACTGGTAAATCATCACCTTTTGCAGCGTTCATAGGTTTAACTATATTTTCAACAAAAGCAGTTCCTATGTATTTATCATCAGCTTTTTTCTCATCTATTACTAAATTAGCCCAAGCTGGATCAACAGTAACTTTTACTAAACCTTGTGCTCCAATATCAATAGCTTTATAGTTCATCTCAACTACTGCTTCGCCCTTTTTAACATAGCTTTTATATGCAAATTCTTTCATATATTTTTGAGCATCTTCATAATCAATAATTTTTGCTAATTTAAAGAATGCACTTTGCATAATTGTATTTGTTCTATTACCTAGTCCTATATCACGAGCAAGTTTTGTAGCATTTATGATATAAAAATTCACATTTTTTTCAGCTAGAACTTTTTTAACTTTATTAGGAATTTTTTCAATTGTAGTTTGTTCGTCCCAAATTGAGTTTAATAAGAAAGTTCCGTTTTCTCTAATACCTGCTAAAACATCATAAATGTCTAAATATGCAGCAACACTACAAGCAATAAAATGTGGGGTACTTACTAAATAAGTTGAAGTTATTGGCTTTTTAGAAAATCTTAAATGGCTTCTTGTATATCCACCTGATTTTTTACTATCATAAGCAAAATATGCTTGTGCATATAAATCAGTTTTATCTCCAATAATTTTAATTGAGTTTTTATTTGCACCTACTGTTCCATCAGCACCAAGTCCGTAGAATAAACATTCAGTTGTGCTTTCATCTCCTAATGAAATCTTTTTGCCTAGTGGTAATGAAAGATGAGTTACATCATCATTAATTCCAATTGTAAAATTATTTTTTGGTTTTTCTTGATTTAAATTCTCGTATACTGCAAGTAATTGTGCAGGGTCAACATCTTTTGAACTAAGACCATATCTACCACCTACAATTAAAGGCGCATTTTCTTTATCATAATATGCAGCTTTTATATCAAGATATAAAGGCTCGCCTATACTACCTGGTTCTTTTGTTCTGTCTAAAACTGCAATCTTTTTAACTGATTTTGGCATTTCTTCAAAGAAATATTTTAAGCTAAATGGTCTATATAAATGAACCATCATAACACCAACTTTTTCGCCTTTTTTGTTTAGATAATCAACCACTTCAGTTAAAGCTTCATTTACACTACCCATAGCAACAATTACACGAGTAGCATCAGCAGCACCATAATATACAAATGGTTTATAAGTTCTACCTGTAACTTTTGAAATCTCTTTCATATAATCAGCTACTACATCAGGTAAAGCATCATAAAATTTATTAGCTAACTCACGAGTTTGAAAATATATATCATCGTTTTGTGCAGTTCCACGAGTTTTTGGATGTTCAGGATTTAAACAGGTATCACGGAATGCTTGAACTGCATCCATATCAATTAATCTTTTAAATACTTCATAGTCCATTACTTCAATTTTTTGAATTTCATGAGATGTTCTAAATCCATCAAAGAAATGCATAAATGGAACTCTTCCTTTAATAGCACTAAGATGAGCAACACCAGCTAAATCCATAGCTTGTTGAACGCTATTTGAACATAGCATTGCAAAACCTGTTTGACGAGCTGCGTAAATATCTTGATGATCACCAAAAATTGATAAAGCTTGAGCAGCAATTGCACGAGCAGCAACATGTATAACACCAGGAAGCATTTGACCTGCGATTTTATACATATTTGGGATTTTAAGTAATAAACCTTGAGAAGCTGTATAAGTTGTAGTTAATGCACCAGCTTGTAACGAACCATGAACGCTACCAGCAGCACCTGCTTCACTTTGCATTTCAACAATTTTTACAGGCATTCCAAAAATATTTTTCTTTCCTTGAGAAGCCCAAATATCTGTATAATCAGCCATAGGTGAACTTGGAGTAATAGGATAAATTCCTGCGACTTCTGTGAACGCATAGGCAGCATATGCAGCGGCTTCGTTACCATCCATTGTTTTCATAACTTTTGCCATAATTTTTTCCTTTTTTATAGAATTTGTGTTTCAATTTTACTCAAAGCTTATAAATAAATGTTAATTTGATTCAAGTTTGTAAGTGCTAGAAAATAGGACATTTTTAGTATTGTAAATATTGTCAATCAAAAAAGTTACTGATTTAATTTTAGGGTTAATTATTTCATCATAATGAGTAAATAAACTTTCAAAAAATATAATATTTTCATTATTTTTTAAAAATGGTTTTATGATTTCTTTAAATTCTATAAAAATAATTTTAATTAAATCAAAATTTTCAATCTTAAACTCAATTTTTTTATTTCTTATTTTAAAACTAATTTTACTTGTATTTGAAAGATTGATTTGTAAATTAGTCGCTATTTTAGAATAATCAATTGCGTTATTTACAACACTATATTTTACTCTAAAATCTATACTAATATCATTTAACATATCAAGAATAGATTTATAAGCAGTTTTATTTAAATACCAAGATAAAAATGCTAAATCATCTTTTACATTGTCATTAAACTTCAGATTATCAACATTAAATTCAAATTCTGAACTCATATTAAACAAGCTAGTATCATCAAAATAATATTTATTTTTATCAAAATAATATTCTAAATTATTCTTTTCTATAAAAGAGTATTTTAAATCTTTAAAATCCTTTTCAAGTAATTGTAAAAAATTATAAAATGCAACTCTGTTTTTAATATAAATATTAGAGAATTTAAAATATTTAAAAACTCCATTTTCTATAAAACATTCAGTATAACTTGAACATTCCACCTTAGCTGCTATATATAATTTTTCAAGTAATTTTACTAGATAATCTATTTCTTGTTTTTGCTTGATTATATTTCTTTGTTCTTTTTGATAATTATCATACAAAAACACACTAGTTGTTAATACAACAACAAGTATGCTTAAAATTATTTTTTTCATAAATTAGCTTCGTTTAAAGCCTCTGATTGATAGTGAGCTATTAGTGGTTCAATGATTTCATCTAATAAACCATCTTGCATAATTATGTCTAATCTATGTAAAGTAAGATTTATTCTGTGATCACTTATTCTATTTTGTGGATAATTATAAGTTCTAATTCTTTCACTTCTATCTCCACTTCCAACTTGAGATTTTCTACTCTCTCGCTCTTTTGCTAATCTTTCTTGCTCTTGCATTTCATAAAGTCTTGCTTTTAAAACTTTTAAAGCACTTTCTTTATTTTTATGCTGACTTTTACCATCTTGATTAACAACAACTAAACCTGTTGGAATATGCGTAATTCTAACTGCAGAATCAGTAGTATTTACACTCTGACCACCATGACCACTACTTCTCATTACATCAATTTTTAAATCATTTGGATTTATTTCAATATCACTATCTTCTACTTCAGGCATAACTGCAACGGTTATAGCACTTGTATGAACTCTGCCTTGAGATTCTGTAGCAGGAACTCTTTGAACTCTGTGTGTGCCACCTTCGTATTTTAATCTTGAATAAGCTTTATCACCTTTAATTAATAAAATAATCTCCTTAAATCCACCTGCACTGCCTTCACTTTGACTAACTACTTCTATTTTATAATTTTTATCTTCAGCATATCTTGCATAAGCTTTAAATAAATCTCCGACAAATAAAGCAGCTTCATCTCCACCAGTTCCAGCTCTAATTTCTAAGAAAATATTCTTATCATCATTTGGGTCTTTTGGTAATAAAAGTATTTTTATTTCTTCTTCCAATTTAGGTTTTAATTCTTCTAATTCTTTTAATTCTTCTTTAGCTAAATCACCTAAATCAGAATCTTGCAATAAAGTTTTATTTTCTTCAATTGAATCTAGCGTATTTAAATATTTTTTAGCAACCTCAACTATATCTTCTAAACTTTTTTGTTCTTTTGATAAGGCTGTAACTTTTGCTAAATCTGTAGTATTTTCAATATTACTTAAAAACGCTTGAATTTCTTCATAGCGTTTTAAGAAAGGTTCAAGTTTGCTTGCTAGCATTAAAAATTATGCACCAATTTTATTTACTAAAAGTGCTAAACGACTTACTTTTCTTGAAGCTGTTTGTTTTTTAATAAAACCACGGCTTACCATTTCGTGAATTTTTTTATTAGCTACTTTTAAAGCTGCTGCTGCCGCTTCATTATCATTAGCTGCTGCTGCTTCACGAACTGCACGAGTAATGTTTTTAAGTCTTGTTCTATAGAATCTGTTTCTAATAGTTTTTTTAATTGTTTGTCTAGCTCTTTTTTCTGATGATTTATGATTTGCCATAAAAAATTCCTTCGTAAAAATTTTTAAAAGACTGATTTTAGTAAAGTTTTGTTAAAATAATCTTAATTCAAAATTAAAATCATACTGAAAGGCAAAAAAATGATATTTGGAACAGATGGAATTAGAGGTTTTGCAGGTAATGATTTAAGTGCTTTTAAAGCTCTTAAAGCTGCTATGGCTATTGGAATTTTTTTTAAAAATAAAGCATTAACAAAAAAAGTAATAGTTGGAAAAGATACTAGAAGAAGTGGTTATATGATAGAAAATGCAATCGTTAGTGGTCTTAATGCAGTAGGTTTTAATGTATTGCAAATTGGCCCTATGCCTACACCTGCTGTTGCTTTTTTAAGTCAAGATTTAAGATGTGATTTTGCTATTATGATAAGTGCTTCTCATAATCCTTATTATGATAATGGTATTAAAGTATTTGATGCTAATGGATTTAAATTAAGCGAAAGCGAAGAACTTGAAATAGATAAAATATTTAATGATGATAATTTAATTAATTCACATCTTGTAATAAAGGATAAAATCGGCTCTGCAAAAAGAATTGATGATGTAATAGGTAGATATATAGTTCATATTAAAAATTCTTTTCCAAAAGATACAACCTTAAAAAACCTTAGAATTGTGTTAGATTGTGCAAATGGAGCTGCTTATAAGGTTGCACCTGCTGTCTTTTCTGAATTAGGAGCTGATGTTATAACATTAGCTTGTGAGCCAAATGGAATAAATATTAATGATAATTGTGGAGCACTTCATCCAAATATGTTAGCTAAAGAAGTAAAAAGATTAAGAGCTGATGTTGGGTTTGCTTTTGATGGAGATGCTGATAGATTGGTTGTGGTTGATGAAAACGGAGAAATCATTAATGGAGATATTTTATTAGGGGTTTTAGCAAAAGCTTTAAAAGATAATAATAATTTAAGCGGTGTTGCAATTAGCAAAATGAGCAATATGGGATTTTTAAATTATCTTAAAAAACACGATATTTCTTATGTTACAACCGATGTTGGAGATAAATATATTCTACACGCAATGCAAGATAAAAATTATAATTTTGGTGGAGAGCAAAGCGGACATATAATTTTTAGCGATTACGCAAAAACTGGAGATGGTGTAGTAGCAGCACTTCAAGTAGCAAAATTATTATTAAATAAAAAAGCTAGCGAGATTTTTAGCGAAATTAAATTATTTCCACAAAGCCTAACAAACCTAAAAATCACAGAAAAAAAACCTTTAGATAAATTAGAAGGCATAGATAACTTATATGAAAAATTAAATAAAAATAATGTGAATTATTTATTTAGATATTCAGGAACTGAAAATTTAATGAGAATATTACTTGAATGTGAAAATGAAAAAACCTTAAAAAATATGGAAAATGAATGTATAAAATACTTTCAAAGTGTGCTAGTATGAGAAAAAAAATTATCATCTCAAGTCTTATAATAGCCATTGTAATAATCTTAGATAGACTTAGTAAAAATATATTTTTAGCAGGTTATGAATGGCATTTTACCCCTATTAGTTTTTATTTAGTTTTTAATGATGGGGTTGCTTTTTCAATGCTAAGTTTTTTACAAGAATATCTAAAATATATTCAAATAATGTTGCTTATAATTGCTGGAATACTTTTAGTTAAAGAAAAAAAATTCCTAAACGATAATTATTATGCCCTATCATTCATATTAGCTGGGGGCATAAGCAATATTTATGATAGGTTTTTATATCCTGGAGTTATTGATTTTATAGCTTGGCATTATTGGTTTAACTTCGCTGTTTTTAATATTGCTGATGTGTGTATTAACCTTGGCGTTATTATAATAATTTTAAAAGAAATTTTTAAGAAAAGGAAGAAAAATGGAATTTCTAGCTAACAATTATGATTGGATAAAATGGCTTCATTACTTAGCGTTTATTTCTTGGATGGCGACTTTGTTTTATTTGCCACGCCTTTATGTATATCATCAAGAACATTCACATAAAAAAGAATTTGTTGAAGTTGTAAAAATTCAAGAAGATAAATTGTTTTATTTCATAGGACAACCTTCTATGATAATCACACTACTTACTGGAATTTTAATGATTAGTGCTAATTCAACCTTGATGAAACTTGGTTATTTTCATCTTAAATTATTGTGTGTTGTTCTACTACTGATTTATCATTTTGATTGCTTAAGATACCTTAAACAACTAAAAAACGATACTTGTAAAAAAAGTGGTAAATTTTTTAGAGCTTATAACGAAGTGCCTACTATAATAATGATAGGTATAATTACTGCAATGATTATAAGACCATTTTAAATAGGAATATAACATATTCCTATTTAAACAATAATGTATATTATTAGTTTAAATTCTTTTAAAAACTAAATAATAATACTAAGCTAAAAAACTTGTAATTTTAAGAGATAATTAAGAAATATCTAATATATTAAAATATCTTACATAAATAGGAAAAATCTTGGATACTTTACATCAACCAACTTTAAGGGTTATTAAAATTTTAGAGACTTTAAAAAATTGTGATGAAGGTCTTAACATAACACAAATTTCAAAAGAATGTAAAATCAGTGTGGGAACTCTTCATCCTATTTTAAAAACACTTTGTGAATTAGATTATTTAAGTTTTGATAATAAAAATTATAAATTATCTTTTTGTCTAAATCCAGAACTAGAACAAAGGAAATCTACAAAAATTATAATTTATTATATGGATGAGCTAGCTAAAAAAATAAGATTAGCCGTGCAATTAGGGATTTTAAATGGTAAAAAAGTAATTTACTTACATAAAAGTGAAGGTAATGAAAAAATTATTCTAAAGACAAAAGCTGGAGATGTAGCCAATGCTAACGCAACTGCTCTTGGTAAAGCATTGTTATTTGATAAGAATTTAAATGAATTAAAAAGTATTTTCAAAAAACAAATTCTAGAGCAAAATACTGCAAGAACAATCAATAATATAAATGATTTATACGACAATATTCAGTATTGTAAAAATCTAGGTTATTCTTATGAATACGGGGAATATGATGATGATTTTTCTTGTTTTGCTGTGCCTATTTATAAAAACCAACAAATATTTGCTGCAATTAGTGTTACTATCTTGAAATTTCATATAAATGATGAAAAAAAGGATTTAATAACAACAGAATTATTAAAATATAAAAAAATTATAGAAGAGCAATTACAATAATTATTTTAATAGTATTTAATATTTATATTAAATATATTTTAATTATTGCTTTATCATTTTTATAATTTATATCAAATTAACAACTTTCAGTTAGAATAAATGAAAATTAATTTTAATTTTTATTACTTAATTTAAGGAGAAAATATGGAAAGTTTTGCAATTCTTAAAATTGCACTAGCGTTAATAGTAGTAATTGTTACTATTACACTTTTAATTAAACGCCACGAATCAAGAATGGTTCTATTTACAAGTGGTGTTGTTTTATGTATTATTGCAGGTGCTCCAATGGACGCACTAGAAGCTTTTACTAAAGCGATAAAAAAGGCAAACATTATTGAACCAATAGTTGCTGCTATGGGTTTTGCTTATGTTTTAAAGCTTACAACTTGCGATAAGCATTTAGTTCATGCTTTGTCAAAAGTATTAAAATATGCAGGTATTTTTCTAGTTCCTGGAGCTGTATTAATCACTGCATTTATTAATATTTCAGTAACTTCTGCTGCTGGTTGCTCTGCTGCTGTTGGTGCGGTTATTATCCCGCTACTTATGAGAATGGGGGTTCATCCTGCACTTGCTGCTTCAACCGTTTTATTAGGAACTTATGGAAGCGCAAATCTAAACCCTGGTTATCATCAGACAAATATAGTCGCTGAAGTTAGTAAAGTAAATGTAATGGAAGTAATTCATTATGAAGCGTTTTATTTTGGAGTAAGTGCTGTAATTTGTGCTTTTGGATTGATGATTGTTGGCTTACTTTTAAAAGAATATAAAGGTTATGTTCTTGAAGATGAAAGCAATGATGATAAAGATTTCAAAATCAATCCTATAAAAGCTATTGTTCCAATTGTTCCTGTTGCTATACTTTTAGTTCTTAGCAATTCGCATTTTAAAGAATGGTATGAAGCTACTTTTGCACTTAAAGTTCCAAAAGTTGGCATTGGTCATGCAATGATTATTGGCTCATTATTAGCATTTATTACTTGCTTTAAAGATGTAAAAGCCGGTGAAGTTATGAAGAAATTTTGTGCTGGTATGGGTGAAGGATTTTCACATGTATATGGAATCATTATTTGTGCGGGGATATTCGTTGCAGGGCTTGAAGCTATGGGATTTGTTCAACAATTAATTGATTTTATGAAATCAAACCCAAATATTGCAACTTTCATAGGTTCTGTTGGAACTTTTGCCCTAGCCTTAATAACAGGTAGCGGAGATGCTGCCGGAATAGCATTTAATCAAGCTGTAACAATAAAAGCAGCAGATATTGGACTAGACCCTATGCACCTTGGCTCTGTTGTAACTGCTGTAGCTGGACTTGGAAGAAGTATGAGCCCTATTGCAGGAGCTGCTATTATATGTGCTACTTATGCGAAGGTTAATCCAATTGAACTAGCTAAAAGAAATGCAATACCAACAATTATTGCAGCAATAGTATATGTATTAATCGCTATTTAAATTCTACATTGCAAAAGGAAAATTAATATTATTTCCTTTTGCAAAAGTTCTTTTAAAAATTACTACAATTATATTTGGAATACAAATTGCTTATTTATAAAAAACTTAATAAAGGTTATAAATGCAAGTTGTACAGAATTTAGAATCAATTAGTATAAATACTCAAGATTTTTTATTTTTTAAAGAAATGAAAGAAATAATTAATAAAAATTTTTCACAAAATATCGGAAAGAAAAGCAAATTAATATCATTTTATGTTGAAAATGAAATTCCACAAAGAAGATATTTTTTAAAATTACTATCAATATTGAATAAAAAATATAATAATGAACAACTTCAAAATATAAATACCGCATATTATAAAAAATTTAAACTAAATCTAGTAAGTGTAAATAGCCTAAAAGCAATGATAAATTGTAAGCTTGATTTTATGAGAAAAGATATAATTTTAAATTTCTCAAATCTTGAAAAAAATTTAATAATTTATCTTTCTAATTATTTTAAAGAGCACGATATAAAAATATTAAAAACTAAATTTATTATCACTTATAAAGATGAAAATACCTTAAGTTTATTAGATAAACTATGTGCTTGTAACGAGCATTTAAATTACTGCGTAAGCTTTAGTCTAAGCGAATTGGCTTATTTGCAATTTAAAAAAGAAATTAAAAATGAGCTGAAAAAAGACAATAGGTTTTTAAATGTTTGTATGCTTTTAGAAGAACATTTTAAAACATTGGGAGTGGAAGTAGGAGCTAGTTTTGATGTTGTAAGGAATAAATATCTTAAGTTAAGTAAAGTTTATCATCCTGATTTTCACTCGGAAAAAAGTGAAGAAGTAAAAAGAGTGTTAAAAGAAAAATTTGAAGAAATAAATATCGCATATGAAAGCCTAAAACCATTGTATAAAAATGTAAGTTAATATAATTGTTATAAATTTATAATAATTATCAGTTTCTTTAAAGGTTAATTGAGTATCATACTCAAAATTATTTTTAAGGAGAGTTTTATGTCAGTTTTGGTTATTGGTGCAGATGAGATTACCCCTATTAAAGCAGTTTTACATGACTTAGGTGCAAAAACAATCACTCATTGGGATGCTAGAAATGAAAATAGAGTAAATCGTCAAAGCATTCCACAAGATACTGGCTGTGTTGTTATGCTTACAAGTTTTTTAAATCATAACACTATGAAAAAAATAAAAAGTCAAGCTAAAAAAAGAAATATACCTTTAGTATGTGCTAAGCGTTCTGTTAGCTGTGTGTATTGTGAATACTGCAAGGTTTTGGGTTTAAATAAATAAGTTTTAAAATAGAATTTGAAATCAATTATTTAATTTCAAATTCTAAATATTTTAATTATTCAATAATTAAGCCAAAGCCACTTAAGGCTGCAAATTGTTCTTGATTGCCTAAAAATTTAAACTTATTAATGCCTAAATCTTTTAAAATCTGTGCTCCTATGCCATAGTTTTTATCATCGCTTTTTAAGCCTTCCATAAATACTAGCATACCACCTTCTTTACTTAAATCATCTATTGATTTTAAAGTTTCTTCTAATTTAGTAGCATTTAAAATATTAATATCTTTAGAGCTCTTATAAAACTTAATCAGACTTTTTTCATTTTTACCTGCAAAAGCAAAAATAGTGTGAATATCTCCTAAAAAATCTTTATATACAATCTTTTTAACATCTTTACATAGTAATTTGGTTTTTTCTTCACTAATTTTTGATACTAAGCTTTCATTTTGCAATCTATATTTAATTAAGTCTTCAATAGTTACTAATTTTATATTGTGCTTTTTGCCAAATTCTATTAAATCATCACGTCTAGCCATTGTTCCATCAGGATTCATAATTTCACAAATTACACAAGCAGGAGTAAGACCAGCTAATTTACACATATCAACCGTTCCTTCCGTATGCCCTGTTCTAACTAATACACCGCCATCTTTTGCTATTAACGGATTAATATGACCAGGTCTTACAAAATCACTTGCAACTGCATTTTTATTTGCAAATAATTTTATAGTAGCATCTCTTTCGCTAGAACTAACACCTGTACTTGCCGTTTTAATATCTACCGTAATAGTAAATGCCGTTTCATGATTAGAAGTATTTTTAGGAACCATTAGCGGTAATTCAAAATGCTCTGCAATTTTTTTATCTAGTGCTACACAAACAACGCCCCTAGCATGTGTTAATGTAAAATTCACCTTTTCTGGCGTGCTAAATTCTGCTGGAAAAATCAAATCACCTTCATTCTCCCTATCTTCAGCATCTAGCATTATCAACATATTTCCCTTTTTTAATTCTTTTATACCTTCTTCTATACTAACAAAAAACATATTTTTCCTTTTAATAATTATTTTAATTAAGTGTATGTAAAAATAATATATAAATGTTTAGAAATACAAAAAAATAAGTAAAAATTATTTTTTTAAAAATTTTACTTGACAAATATATTTTTTTGATATATAATCACGCTTTTAATTTGCATTGGGGTATCGCCAAGCGGTAAGGCAACAGGTTTTGGTCCTGTCATTCAGGGGTTCGAATCCCTTTACCCCATCCACTTTTATTTATCGCGAAATAGAGCAGTGGTTAGCTCGTCGGGCTCATAACCCGAAGGTCGGGGGTTCAAATCCCTCTTTCGCAACCATTTCAAGTAGGAAATGGGAATAAATGAAAAAAAATCTTAAAAAAGAAAGGATAATAAATGTTAAAAGGGAATTTAATAATATGTATTATCGTTCTTTTCACTCGTCAAATTATGGATTATACCTATACGAAAATAATCTAATTAAAGAAAAAATAAAAAACAACTCATCAAATATTTTAATCAAAAACGAATTCAAAGATAATTATAATTATTCTTTTTTCAACACTAAAAATAGAGATTTTAATATAAATTGCAAAGAATATCAAAAAATATTAGAAAAATATCATAAGCAAAAAATATTTTTAAAATATTCTTATTTAATTAATAAAAAAACTTTTGCAGTTAATAAAGAAAAAAATTTAATGAGTGTTTCATATAGTGCAAATCACTCTTTAAAATATTATTCAGAAATGCAAAATCTAATTGATTATTATAATTATACTAATGGCGTTTTAAGAAATTACATTCCTTTATTTTTAACAATTACTCTTGATGGTTGCTATCGTGATTTTTTAAATGGTGATTTTAGTCGCTTTAATGCCGAAAGAAATCATCACGAAATACCTAAAGACTTAAGGTATAAATATTCATTAAAGCATTCTTATAGTATTAATGATTTAGTAAAAGTTTTAAATTACCAACATAAAAAAATGCGAGATAGGTATTTAAATAAATATAAAGATATAAAACACGATTATATAAAAGTATTTGAACCACATAAAAATGGAGTTCCGCATTTGCATTGCTTATGGTTTATTCCTAATGATAAAGAATTAATTCAGTATTTAAAAAAAATATTTATTGAATGTTGTCCTGCCCCACAAAATAAAAGTAAAAAAGGCTTAGGCACAGAGCAAAATAAAAATGAAGAATTACAAGGCTTTCAAATAAGTATAAAAAACTCAAGTGCTTACATTATTAAATATATTCAAAAAACCTTTAGAGATGTAAAAAATAATTGTAAATTAAGCAAAATTAACGCTTGGTATATCGTAAATAAAGTTAGGCGTTTTACTCGTTCTAATATTATTACAAATAATAACCAATCTTTTCCATTAAAAATATGGAGAACTCTAGGGGGATACTTTCAAGATTATTTAAAAGAATATGAATATTTTTCAGATACTGGAAAAAGCTTTTATAGACCTATAAAACTTAATGAGTTTATTCAATACTTTGAATATGGTTCTAGTTATATTTCATATAATTTTAACACTAAAAAAGCACCTTTTTTTATTGATGTAGTTATTAATAATTTTAGGTTTTTTTATACTAAAAAAACCTTATTTATAACTAAGCTTTATCATAATAAAGAGAAGATTATACATAAACAAAAAAATAATTCTTATTGTGTTTTACCATATAGCAAAAATCATATAAGGGGTATAATATGATTTTTCAAGATTTATTTAATCAGTATCTAGTTTTAATAAAAGAACAAATCGCAGACCATTCTTATAAGTGTTATATATCTATATATAATAAATATATTAAAAATAATAAATTAGGCTTAACACTATGTAAGGATATAAATTACCCCCTAATACAAAACTTTATTAATGAGCTAATGCAGACAAAAGCACCTAAAACTGCTAAAAATGTTTTAAGCGTTCTTAATCAAGTTATAAAACTAGGAGAACAATTAGAATTAATAAATAAAAATCCTTGCAGATTAGTTAAAATCAAGCCATTTGATAATAAGCGTTATTTTAATCATTCTTTAGATATTCAAAAGAAAATTATAAGAAGTATTAAAGATTTTAACGACCCTTTAGCAGACTTTTTATTTTTTCTTATGCAAGGTAGGAGAGTTAATGAAATTAGGCTTATTAAATGGCGTGATATAGATTTTAAAAATAATGAATACACTATAATTTCAGAGCATTCAAAAGTTAGAAAAACAATGAAATTTTATTTAATTGAAGAATTAGCAGAAAGATTAAAAAATAGATTACATAACACCGATTTTTATAAGCTTGATGATTATGTTTTTACAAACCCACAAACAAAAACACATTATAGTGATTTTAGGCGTTTATGGGAAAGGTTTTTAAAAACTTATAATTTACCCAAGTTTAGAATACACGATTTAAGGCACTTAATTGGAACTTATAGTATTAATTATTTAGGTCAAAGTATTGAAAGTGTTATGCATACTTTAGGGCATACAAATATAAACACAACTAAACGATATATAACTCAACAAACTAAGCAATCTAAAGAAGTTATGACAAATATATTTTTAAGTATTTAGTATTTTATGTGGTTAGTGCTACCCACCCACTTGTAATAGTTATTTCTAGTTTTAAGCTCTTATTAAGTAGCACTAACTTATAATATAGCCAAGTTGTTTTAAAAAAGATTTTTCTATCTAGTGTAATTCACTAGATAGGATTATTAATATTAATATTATTAATAACACCTTATCCATTCAAAATCCTTAACCTATTACAAGCGGTAAGAAACTTAAAACGATACCATTATATTAATAAAAACTTAAAATATATTTATTTAATCATAATTACTTTAGTATTTCTTTATGGTGGGGGGGGTATGGGGGAGTCCCCCATATAGGCAAAAAGGTGTTACTTTTTGCCGTAGCCCCTTAAGTTAATGCGTTAGCATTAACACCATAAACGCAAAAAATACTTTTTATTTTTATAAACCATTTCAAACAATAATAACCATTTCTTATTAGGCTTTTAAATAACCTTAATTATTGTTAGTAGTCTTGCAAAGCTATATCTTAGAGTTTGATAAATCTAATACAAATTATTTAGATATGCAAAAAAGGGCGTGAGTTATGGCGGGGGG